>JAICHC010000010.1 GCA_025922795.1 Candidatus Binatia bacterium
TAGGCGACGCCCGAGCTCGAGTTTCTGCCCGGGCGGCGTGCGCGCCCCGGTGCCGATGGTGTCGCCCCAGACCTCGGCTTCTTCAGTTGCATCTTCGAGCTCCTGGGCGACTTTAATCGCTTCGGCTTGCATCCGATTGGTGGCCTGAGCTTCGATCCGTTTCAAGTCCTCCTTGAGCTGCTGGGTCTTGTGGCGCAGCAAAGCCTCCGCGCCCTGGACTTCGCCGCCCATGCGCTCTCTTGCCTTCTGCAGCGCCTGCCGGCCTTCCTCGGACATCTGATCTTCCGGAATGGTGTCCGCGTTGTCGTACTCATCGAGTTTTTGGCGCACCATCTCCTCTTGCTTTTGGATATCCCAGAGATCGCGCATGTCGCGGCGCGTGAAAAATTTTTCCTCGCGCACCAAGCTAAGCAGCCTTTCACCGAGGATCAAGGTCGATAATCCGGCGTGCGCCTCATTCAGCAAGGTTTGTTCGCGGAGAAAATCGTACTGAGCACCTTGATGGATCGCCTGGATGAATTGCCGATTGAGCAGCGCGCTGGGGAGCACTTCGCGGTCGTGATAATAATTAATGTTATACTTGAAGAGCAGGCAAAAAATATCCTGTAATAATGAACCGAAGTGGGGTAACAGCTTGCTCCCGCTACCCTCCAACTCACGCAGCGACGATGACTCGGCGCGCAGATGTCCCCAGACGCGCCGGTCGTAGGCGTCGTTTTCGATCCAGAAACTATTCTCCGCCAGCGGCTGGAAAACCCGTTTGTCCGGCGCTTTCTTGGGACGGGCCGGCGGCATCAGAACTGCTCCAGCATGTCTTTCTGCAGCTGCTCGATCTCACTGCGCACCGTGTTGACCCGGTCCAACGGGCGGCCGAGGCGCTTGGCCTTTTCCATGATGTGATCGACTTTGATAAGAATGTTTCTGAGCTTCGTGTGGAACTCAATGAGGGCCCGGGCTCTTTCATCGCTGGTTTTACCGGGCTGCGAGGCCGAATCGCGAATCTCTCTTGACTCATAAAGCAGCTCGGTAATTTCCTCCTCGTAGCCAAGCAACATCTCGCGAATCGTGCTGCGCACGGTTTCATGTTCCGCCGGGTCGCGCCATAGCACGTGCTCCAAAAAGAACAGATCTTTTTCTTGGACTTCCGATCCGCCTTCCAAGAAGGCATGCGCCTGGAGCAACGCGAGAGATTGACGATAACGGCGGTCGGAGGCTTGAATATTTTTCTTGTTGAGCTCGCGCCGAATGTCCGCGATGCCGCGGTAGACATGCGAGGGTAGAGTCACATCGCGGACGGCCTGCTGCAATTCGTTGAGTTCAAGCAAGGTGATGATCGTGCGCTGCGGTTGAGCCTGGGATTCAAGCATACGCAGAAATCGAAAATCTTCGGCGATATAATTGACCACGAAGCGGAGCAGAAAACGGTCGTAGAGCGCGGTCAGCTCCTCTTCCTCCGGCAGCTCGTTGCTGGCGCCGAAAAGAGTCAGCAGCGGCACCCGCGCGATTTCTTTGCCGTTATGAAACAAGCGCTCGTTTATCAGAGTCAAAATCGCGTTTAGGATCGAAGAGTTTGCTTTAAAAATCTCATCGAGAAAAGCAATGTGTGCCTCGGGCAGTTTGCGATTAGTGACGCGGCGATAATCGTCCTGCTCCAGGCCTTTCAAGCTGACGGCGCCGAAGACTTCCTCCGGCGTTGTGAAGCGAGTCAAAAGCCACTGGAAATAATCGGCTCCCTCGATGCGCCGGCAAAGTTCGTCGGCAAGCATAGACTTGGCCGTACCGGGGGGGCCGATGATCAGCAAGTGATTCGACGAGAGCAGCGCGCAAATTGCGCCGTCGATTAATTCGCCGCGCTCGAGAAACATCTGCCGGAGTTCGTCGCGTATGCTTTTGAGCTTTTGTTGCGGGCTCATGGTTCTGTCTTTCACGTTAGCAAAGGACTCGGTGGGAGACAAACAATGGACAAGCTTGGCACTTTCCGATATTGAGAATGAATCGGAAATTCACTCATGCGGACGCTGGTCGAGAAAGTCTACAGCGGTGAAGATGGCCGAGTACAGCAACTCTTTTGCGATAAAGTTCCAGCGGTGAAAAACTTCAAACCGAGCTTTTTAGTGGGGTGCGTTACTGTCGGAGAATTTCATGCCCGATAGCGAATGGGACGTCATTTTAATCGGTGCCGGACAAAATAATTTTGCCCTCGGCACGTATCTGGGCAAAGCCGGCCTCAAGACGGTGATCTGCGAAAGCCGCCTGGAAAACGGCGGGCGCTTGGCGAGCGAAGAGATCACCCTGCCCGGTTACTGGCACAACACGCTCGCTTATTTTCAGGATAACCGCGAGCTCTCACCGGTTTGGAAGGAGCTGGACTGGGCCGATCGCTATCATGCCGAGTTCGTCTCGCCGCCGGCGGTGAGCGCCTTGTTGTTCGCTGATGGACAATCCATCGCGCAACATCAATCCCTTGAGGTTACGATTTCAACGATCGAGAAATGTTCGCGTAAGGACGCTCAGTCATGGCGCGCCACTCACGATCGTTTCCATCGGCTCATCCGCGATTATTTGCCCGGGTATTACTACACCCGGCCGCAAAACACGGGTAGCGTCTTACAAAAACTCGATGCCGACCCGGATGGCAAAGAGTTTAGCCGGTTGTGGCGCATGACGCCGCGTCAGGTCGTCGACGAACTGTTCGAAAGCGATGCGGTAAAGACGCTGGTTTTATCGCAAATGGCCATTCCGCGCGGCGTTGCCTTGGATTATTCCGGCGCCGGTATCGAAGTTTTGAAAATGATTGCAGGGGATGAGAAGCCGGAACTTGCCCGCGGGGGCTCGCATTCCATCGCCCAGGTCTTGCAACGCGCTTACGTGCACAGCGGCGGCCAGATTCGCGCAGTCCATCATGTCGAGAAGATTCTTATCGATCACGATGGACGCGCTGCCGGTATTCGGTTGCGCGACGGACGCGACTGGCAGGCGCGGGTTGCGGTCGTTTCGAATTCCGACCCCTACTCCACCTTTATCGAAATGGTCGGCGAGGATTATTTGCCGCGCACTTTTGTCGAAAGGATCAAAGACATCAAGCTCGACGAGTTTACTTACTTCCAAGTCCACCTGGCGCTAAAAGCGCCGGTGCGTTACGCGTTGCATGAAGCCAACGACCCCGCGGTGGGCCTAGCGATGAACGTGAGCATCGGGCCGGAAAAGCCCGCTGATCTGGACGACATGTGGAGAGAAATTCGTGCGGGTAGATTTCCAGATCATCCTTGCTTACATGCTATCTGCCCAACCGCGTTCGATCCGCTGCAAGCGCCAAAGCCCAAACACGCCGCGTCGGTATTTGTGCCGGTGCCGTTTCGACTCGAGGGCAAAGCACCGGAGGAATGGGTGAAGCTCAAGAATGGTTACATGGAGTCGGTTTTGAAAGTCTGGCGCCGTTACGCGACCAACCTGAGCGATGACAATATCGAGATGAAAGTCGCGATGGACCCGTTTTACATGGCGGGCCGCTGGCCGAACATGCGGCAGGGTTCGGTGTGGGTGGCCAGAAAGATCGCGGCGCAAATGGGCGAGCAGCGGCCGATCGAACAGATCGCCGACTACCGTACACCGATCCGAGGCCTTTACCAAGTCGGCATTGCCATGCATCCTGCCGATGCCGTCATTGCCGGCTCGGGCTATAACTGTTGGCAGGTGATGAAAGAGGATTTGCAACTGACCATTTAATATCGACTTACCTTGAACAATTGAACCTTTGAACTTTTGAACGGCTAAGCTGGTTCAAGGTTCAAAAGTTCAACGTTCAAAGCAGGAACTGAACACCAAGAGTATGCCAAAAATTTTCGAGTACGACGGCGTCGTGATCGGCGCGGGGCACAACGGCATGATCTGCGCGGCCTACCTGGCCAAGTGCGGCCAAAAGATCATGGTGGTGGAAAAAAACATGGAAGTCGGCGGCGGCTTGGATTCCCATGAAGACCGCAATTATCCCGGCTTCTGGCATAACATCCACTCGGTGTTTCACCGCGGCTTGATGATGCTGCCGTGGTTTAAAGACCTTGAGTTGGAGAACTTCGGTATTCATTACTACCGTCCCGACCCGGGGGTCGTCCATCACTTTCTCGACCAAACGTATCTTGGCTGGTTCGCCGACGTGAAGCGTACGGCCGAAACCATCGAGCGGTTCTCCAAGAAGGATGCTAGGTCGTTCATGGATATTTGGGCGCGCTGGCAACCGGTGGTGCAGAAGATCGTCTTTACGGAAACCTATGCGGTCCCGTTGCCGATGGCAGAGAAGCGCCCGCTCCTGGAGAAGATTCCCGAAGGCCGCGAGTATCTGAAATACTTCGACACCACGCCGGAGGAATTCGTGCTGCGTCATTTCGAACATCCGCGCGTGCGGGCGTTCATCGGTTTTCTCGGCGTCATGCGCGGCTACGAGCTCGACGCGCCGCAGACCGGTTATTTGATCCCGGCGATGATCGCCTGGGGCGTCAATCCGCAACTGTGCCGCGGAACGTCGCACGCGCTGGGCGACAACTTGGCACATATGATGTCGCATAACGGTGTCGACTACATCGAGGCGAATGGCGTCGAGCGGATTCTCGTCGCAGAAGGCGAGGCCACGGCCGTCGTTTTGGAGGACGGCACGGTGATCAAGGCGGGCAAATTTATCGCTTCCAGCGTCAATCCGGTTGAAACTTTTATTAAACTCGTCGGCAAGGAAAATCTGGATACGAAGTTTGCCGATTTGGCCAACAATTTTCGATTCTCGAAGACGACACCGATCTTCGCAGTCAATCTCGCGCTGAACGAGCGACCCAAATATATCACTGAAGAGAAATACCCCGAGGTGGCCGGCTCGTTCATGCACATTGTCGGGCTGGAAGAGTACGAGGATCTGGTTAATCTTTTTGAGGACTGTCGCAGCGGCCAATTGCCGCGCAAGCCGTTCATGAACGGTGCGACTCCTTCGTATCACGACCCGACACAGGCCCCGCCGGGCAAAGCGACCGCGTTCATGTGGCAGCTGATGACCTACAATCTTTGGGGCAATCCGCTCAACTGGGACAAGGCGCGCCACGAATGGTTCTATAAGCAGCTCGCGACCTGGCAAAAGTTTGCGCCGAATCTGGACGAGAAGAATATTCTTTCCACCGATTCGACCACGCCGCTCGACATCGAGCGCCACGACAAAAACATGTACTGCGGCGATTGGATGGTCGGCGAGTACTCCGGCGACCAGGCCTTGGAGAACCGGCCGTTTCCCGGTTGGGGGCAATATCGCACGCCCATTGATGGGTTATTCATGTGCGGCTCGTCTTGCCATCCCGGCGGCAATATCACCGGGGCGCCCGGTTACAACGCCGCACGCGTAATTGCCGAGTCGTTGGGAATCAAGCCGTGGTGGCAGCCGGTAGACTTCCGCGAGCATCTCAAGGGACTCAAATGAAAAATTGGAGTGATGGAGTGTTGGAGTGAACGCGGGTTGGAGTACTGGAGTGGTGGAGTGATGGGTCCGAAACCCAATACTCCAGTACTCCACCAGTCCATCACTCCAGGGAGTGGTTGTGAGGCTTGAGGCGAAAGTTGCCATCGTGACCGGCGGGGCGCGCCATATCGGCGCGGCTTATTGTCGCAAACTTGCCGAAGAGGGTGTTGCGGTCGTCATTGCCGATATCCTTGACGGTGAACCCGTTGCGAACGAAATTCGCTCGAAGGGCGGTAAAGCGCTCGCGCTCAAAGTCGATGTGTCCAAGGAACACGATACCAATCGCATGGCCGCCGAGACGGTGAAGGCCTTCGGCCGTATCGACATTCTCGTCAACAACGCCGCCATCTTCATCAACATCCAGCGTCATCCATTTTATGAAATCACCGCGGATGAATGGGATCGCGTCTCGGCGGTCAACATCAAAGGGCCGTTCCTTTGCGCCAAGGCGGTTTTCCCGCAGATGAAAGAACAGCAGGCCGGCAAGATCATCAATATCTCTTCTTCCACCGCGTACTGGGGCACCCCCAACTTTCTTCACTACGTCGCTTCAAAAGCGGCGCTGATCGGGATGACCCGTTCGCTCGCGCGCGAAGTTGGCAGTTACGGCATCTGTGTCAACGCGATCGCCCCGGGACTGGTGGAGCACGAAGGCCAGAACGCGCCCAAGGCACTCACCGAGTTGCAGCTCAAAGACCGTTCCATCAAGCGGCTGCAGACGCCCGCGGATCTCATGGGGACGCTGGTTTTTCTCTGTTCCTCCGACAGTGACTTTATGACCGGGCAGGCGATCGTCGTCGATGGGGGCAGCATTTTTCATTGACAAATTGCTGTTCCAACGTCCTGAATCGAGGACGCCGCCGGCTCGCCGGATCGCACGCCTCACTTCTCCAGTCTTTTGAGCGAATTGTACAAAAAAGTCTCTGATGCCGAAAACACTTAGAACCTTTCTTGACGACATGCGCAGGACATATCCGAGCGATGTGGTCTCCATCACAAAAACGGTGAACCCGCTCAACTACGACGTGACGGCGATCGTCAAGCAGCTTGGTGCGCTGAAGAAGTTTCCAGTGCTCATTTTCGAGCAACCGCTCAACGCGCACGGCCGAGCAAGCGACATGAAGATCGTTATGAGTGCGGAGAATTCACAAAAGAAAGTTCAGGTGGCGCTCGGCGTCCCGCGCGAGATGGACCGTGCCGAGATGGCGCGTGAATGTTTGCGGCGGGAAGCCGGCAAGATCGGGCCGGTCATCGTGAGCAGAGATGCGGCGCCGGTCCAAGAGATTATTCAAACCGGCGATCAGGTCGATCTCTACGAATTGCCGCTGTTACGTCATCACGAAATGGATGGCGGTCCGTATGTCGATATGTCGAGCGTTGCGAGGGACCGAAACAGCGGCGTGTACAATTGCTCTTATCACCGCATGGAAGTCAAAGACCGCAATCACACCGGTTTCCTGATGACGCTGCAACACATGTGGCGGATCTTGCGCGGCTACGAAGAAGCCGGAGAAGAGTGTCCGGTGGCCACGGTGATCGGCCACCATCCGGCTTATCAAATGGGCGCATGTTACGGCGGACCGTTTGAAATCAGCGAGTACGAGATCATCGGCGGCTATCTACAAGAACCATTGCGCCTCGTGCCCTCGGAAATCTGGGGCGAACGATTGCTCGTCCCAGCGGATGCCGAGATCGTCATCGAAGGCGCGCTCTTGCCGGGGCAGCGTCTGGTCGAGGGACCCTTCGGCGAAGTGAACGGCTATCTCGGTGTGCAAGGATATCAGCAATCGGCACGCTATGAAGTGCGTGCGATCACGCGGCGGCGCGGCGCCATGCACACGTCCATCCTTACGCCGGAGGGCGACAAACCGTGGATGGATCTGGCGCGCGAAGGTGCGTATTTCAGGCGCTGCCGGGAAGCCGTACCCGGCGTTCAAGCAGTCTGCACAAGCGGGCGCCACGCGCTGCTCAACGTCTTTATATCGATGAAGAAAATGTCGGAAGGCGATCCCGGGAGGGCGGCTGCGGCGGCGCTTACCTGGGATTGGGCGAAAAACGTCTTTGTCTTCGACGAAGATATCGACGTTTACAGTCCGACCGAGATTCTCTGGGCGCTGGCGACGCGTGTGCAGCCGCACCGGCAGGTTTCAATTATCCAAGATATCATGCGCGGCAGCTTGATCGATCCGTCGATGGACCATCCGCGCCGAACATCGGCCATGATCGTCGATGCCACCAAACCACTCGACCGGCCGTTCTCGCCGGTGTCGAAGTGCCCGGACGAAGCTCTGGCGCGGATCAGGCTGGAAGATTTCGTGCCCGGCGAAGTTCTCGAACACATCCCGATCGACCGGACCACCTACTGGGCGTAAGGGCCTTCGCGACCAGGTTGCGGCTACGCCTGTTCATCACCCCAATAAAGTTGCTGACTTTACGCGAGCGAGCTAGGCAAGCTGATTGTTGGCCCTTTATTAGGCCTATTTGGAATTATTTGTAAGTATTTTCTTAAAGAGGCAAACGTGATAGGGCCATAACCTATGAAGAAAGCCGGTCCCACAGAATTCATGACCGTGCGCGAGGTGGCGCGCTATCTCGGCATCAACGAAAAGAAGGTTTACTTTCTCGCCAAGACGAACAAGATTCCGTCCACCCGGGTGACGGGGAAGTGGACCTTTCCCAAAAAACTGATCGATCGATGGATCGAAGAAAATGCTTCGCAAAACATCGCGTGGTCCCCTAGTGGAGCCGACCGGGCAGTTCTGCTGGCGGCCGGAAGCGATGATCCGGCGCTGGCAATTCTGCACGAGCTTTACGGCGCACCGCGAATCGCGGCGTCATTATTCATGGCGACGGTCGGGAGTGGCGCGGGTCTGGAGTCGATCCGCAGCGGAGTGGCCGATTTTGCCACCGCCCATCTACTCGACCCGGCGCGGTCCGGTCCCAGCGGGCGAGCGGCGCAAAACTCGCTGCCACCGGGTACGGTGGTGGTCGAGCTTTTTTATCGTGAGTTGGGTTGGGTCGTGCCCCCGGGCAATCCCAAGGGGATCGAGTCAATCCGTGATCTGACGCGGCCGAAGCTGCGATTCATCAATCGCCAAGCGGGGTCGGGAACCCGGATCTATTTTGATCAGGAATTACGGCGCGCCCGACTGACCAGTAAAAAGATTGCCGGGTACGATGAAACCGTATCCACGCATCTCGAAGTTGGTTTGCGTGTCCTGAGTGGCCGGTACGATGTCGGGCTGGCCACGCGCACGACGGCGCGACTTTTCGGCCTCGATTTTGGTCGACTCACGCGCGAGCGTTTCGACATGCTCGTGCCGAAGGACCGCTTTTTTACGAAGCCAATGCAGAACGTGCTGAGCGTCGTGGGCTCGCGCGAGTTTCGCGAGCGGGTCAGCGCGCTCGGCGGTTACGAAGTCGCTGAGTCAGGCAGGATTGTCAGTCCAACTTATTAAGGAGTTCATAAGTATCTAGAAACAGGGTTGGTTGGACACGAAGGGACGACTCGTTCCAAGCCCAGGCAAAGCGTCTGGGCGTCATCGGCCACCACCCGAGCCACGCCCCGAGTGCTTAATTTTGGGCGTGGGTGCGAAAGCGTCCTTCGAGTCCTGGTGCCTGCGCTTTCCACGACTCGCCCCTTCGTCCCAGTATGTCTACTAACCTAACGAACTCCTTAGTAAACGAGTGGAATGGAGAGCATCATGCGAAGAATAGGACTAGTATCGTCGTTGTTCACTTTGGTTATCGCGTTATCATTTGGCTCCGTTGCGCACGGCGCCGAAGCCGGCAAGCAAAGCGTCATTCTTTCAACCACAACCAGCACTCAGGATTCCGGCTTGCTGGACGAACTGGTGCCGCTGTTTGAAAAGCGGGGCGGCTACTCCGTTAAAGCCATTTCGGTCGGCACTGGACAGGCGCTGGCATTGGGCGCCAAAGGGGATGCGGACGTGGTTTTGGTCCACGCGCCGAGCCTGCAGAAAAAATATGTCGCCGATGGCAAGCTCCGCAACCGGCGCCTGGTCATGTACAACGACTTCGTGATCATCGGTCCCAAGGACGATCCGGCGAAGATTCGCTCCATTAAGAGTGCAACCGCGGCGCTTCAAGCGATTGCCGGCGCAAAAGCGAATTTTGTTTCGCGGGGCGATAAATCCGGCACGCACACGTTGGAAAGAGCGTTATGGAAAACGGCGGGCATCGAACCCAAAGGTTCCTGGTACATCGAAGCTGGGCAGGGCATGGGCGCAACCCTAGGCATCGCCAACGAGCGCAACGCTTACACGATCAGCGACCGCGGCACCTATCTGGCATTCAAGAAGCGTGTGACCCTGCCGATTTGGCTCGAAGGCGACCGTGCGCTGTTGAATATTTATTCGGTTCTCGAAGTCAATCCGGCCAACGGGCCGCGCGTGAACTCGGCCGGTGGCAAGGCATTCGCCGATTTTATGGTCGCGCCGGAGACTCAGAAGGTCATCCGGACCTTCGGTGAGAAAAAATTCGGCCAGCCGCTGTTCGTGCCGGTCGCGGGCAAGAAAGAAGACGAGCTCGGAGCCTAGGGTGGAGCTGCTCTGGCAAGGGAGCGTCAAGGCGCTCGAGCTGATTTTCGGCTTCGACGCTGAAGTCTGGTCGATCACTTGGTTGTCGATTAAGATTTCCGGTTGCGCGACCTTAGTTTCCCTGCTGGTCGGCGTTCCTTTGGGCATCGTACTAGCGCTGACGCGTTTCCGCGGTCGCTGGTTCATCGTTTCGGTGGTCAACACGGGCATGGGCCTGGCGCCGGTAGTGGTCGGACTGTTCGTATCGATCTTTCTCTGGCGCAGCGGGCCGCTGGGATTTCTCGAATTGATCTACTCGCCATTCGCCATGGTGATTGCCCAGGTCATCATTGCATTCCCGATCGTCGCCGGCCTCACCATGGCGAGTTTTCAGAGCCTCGATCCCCAATTGAGCTTACAGTTGCTTGGTATCGGCGCGTCCAAGCCGCAACTACTGTGGCTCCTGTGCAAAGAGGCGCGCCTGCCGCTGCTCGCGGCCGTGATGGCCGGCTTCGGCGGCGTGATCTCCGAGGTCGGCGCGTCGATGATGGTCGGCGGCAATATTCGAGGCGAAACGCGGGTACTGACGACCGCGACAGTTTTGGAAACCGGCAAAGGCAATTTCGATATCGCCATTGCGCTCAGTCTCATTCTGCTCGCGCTCACCTTCGCCATCAATTTTCTTCTGACGCGCGCCCAGCAACGGGAGTCGCATCGATGGCCGAAACCCTCTTAGATCTCAAGCAAATTGTCGTTCAGTACGGCGACAAGACCGCCCTTCAGATCTCCCATTTGACGGTCAACTCGGGCGAAGTGTTGGCGTTACTCGGTCCCAACGGTGCGGGCAAGACCACATTGCTCAGGATCATGGGGTTGCTGCAGGCGCCAAGCGACGGCTCGGTGCAGTTTGACGGGGTTCCGGCGTCTTCGACCAACTCGCTGGCGATCCGCCGGCGCATCGCCGCAGTTTTTCAAGAGCCGCTCCTGCTGAACACCACCGTTTATCAGAACGCAGCTTTGGGGCTGAAGCTTCGCGGGCTGCGCGGAGCCGAGATCGCGGACCGTCTTGCACCGTGGCTGGAGCGGCTCGGCATTGCTCATCTGGCCGCCCGTTCCGCGCGCACTCTCTCCGGGGGCGAAGCGCAGCGGACGAGTTTGGTGCGCGCGCTCGCCGTCAATCCCGAGTTGTTGCTGTTGGACGAGCCGTTCGGGGCACTCGATCCCGCGAGCCGCGAAGAATTGCTGCGCGATTTTCGTCGCATCGTCAAGCAGCGACAAGTCACTACGGTGTTCGTGACGCATGATCGGGCCGAAGCGTTCGCGCTTGCGGATCGTGTGGGTGTCTTGACCGGCGGCCGAATCCTCCAACTCGGCTCGCGCGAAGAGGTGTTTCTGCGGCCGGCTTCGTGTGCCGTTGCAGAAATCGTCGGCGTGGAAAATCGTTTGGCGGGTGTCGTGCAGCAGAACGAAGACTGTTTCTCTGATATCGCGATCGGCAAAACCACCCTTAGTGTGCCGGCAAAATTTCTCCTAGGAACGAAGGTTGTTCTCTGCATTCGAGCCGAGGACCTCGCGCTCGCCCCGGCCCATTACCGGGCGTCCGATGCGCTGTCGTTCCATGGAAAAGTAATCGACGTTTTGCCGGGCATTTCGGGTTGGCGAATTTCCGTCGATTGCAACGGAGTAACTCTGGCGGCGATGGTGGAACAGAGGGCGGGTGGCGTTTTCTCCCCCGGCGACGAAGTTAGCGCAAGCATCAGATCCGCAGCCGTTCATGTCATACAGGAAGATCCGAGATAGTAGCGTAGTCGTCGCGAAATGGTGGAGGCAATAAAGATCTACGCATCAGTGCGGTCGGTTGGAAGGTTCAGCAGCCCTGCGGCCAAGGTGTAAATATATTGCGTTCCCATGTTGACGACGACGACGCGGAATAGGTGGAAGGCGACGACCAACGGCACGCTGATTTGCAGAGCCTGCGCGGTAATCGTCATTTCCGCAAGCCCACCGGGCGCGGTTGCGAGAATCATTGTCGCAACCGGCAAACCGAAGGCCCAGGCGAGGGCCGCGCCGGCCGCGACTGAGGCGACCAGGATGAAGCACGAGTTCAGCAGTGCGAAGGGGATGAAAAGCTTGTAACGAGCGAAGAAAGCGCGCTCGTAGCGCGCCCCGAGCACGAGGCCGAACATGAGCTGGGCGAAGTCGGTCAACTGATGCGGGACGGCGGATAATTCGACTCCGCTCATCGTCAGTGCCGCGCCGATGAAAATCGGCGTCAACAGACAACCGTTGTGGAAGTGCAGACGCTCGGAAAGCTCGCCGAGCAGCCAACTGATTGCCAGCCATACCACCAATATCGAAAGATCGAGTTGCAGGTTCGGCCGATAGGCGGCCGCCTCCAGAGGAAAGCCGCCGTAGGTCAGCAAGAACGGGACTATGATGACGACGAGCGAGACGCGCAGGCTGTGAGCCACAGCCACCGGCGCGATCTGCGCGCCGTAGCGGTCCGCCAGCACCGCCATCGCCATGGCGCCACCGGGAATCGAAGCAAAGAAGGTCGATTTTCCATCAACTCCCGAAGCTCGGCTCAAGGTCAGCGCGCCGAGGCCGCCGACCAGGAAGACGGCTACCGTCGCCGCCAGGATCGCCGGCAAATTGGCAGCCAACGCCCCGACCACCGGAGGAGTAAAGTACAGCGATACCGCGGAACCAAGAATGACTTGGCCCATTTGCCGCGCCAGAGGAGGCGAGTGCACGCGTACTCCGGTCAGGTTGAGCGCCGCAACCGCGATCATGGGTCCGATCATCCATGGAATCGGTGTTTGCAGAAGATGAAAGAGATAGCCTGCCGGAATTCCTACCAGAAGCGCTCTCAAAATGCCGGGCAGCCGATCGCGCAAACCGATAAACTCATTCATGAGTGAATCAGCGTTCCTTTAACCCTGAGACTCTGGGAACGGAATCGAAAAGCGGATTTCAGGACCCCTGCGGAACTCTCGACTGCGCACGCTCGCCAGCGAGGGTTGGGTCTCTTGGATTTTTGTCAGATTGAGGGTGATCGTTGGTGTAAAAACAAATCCTTGGTCACGACGTTCCTTAGGATGACATGGCGGTTCATAGTTTGAGAGCTTTCTCTCTCTTACAAAACTCGCAGTGGTGTTCCTGCCTTCCATTTAGTTCCCGTGAAAGAAAATTGTCAAACCGCGTACACACAATTTTTCTTACGTAGCGGGACGCCCTGAAGCGAACAGAAGAAAAGGCACACAGCCTGACCACCGTTGGCAGGTAGTCAGGCTGTGCGTAATGAGGCGGGGGTGAAGAGGACTAACGGTTGCGCAGGTCGCTCTTGAGCTCCCGGCGGGCGGCATCGAGTCTAGACTGGTCGTCGCGCAGCTCCCCGCGGCTCTCGCGGATCTCTTTCAGGTCACTGCGGATCTCTTGCCGACCCTGTCGAATCTCGTCCCGGCTCGCGCCGTTGCGAATGTCTCGTCTGAGCTCGGCGCGATCTCTGCGCAGCTCGGCGTAGTCCTTGCGCAAGTCCCTGCGGCTCTCGTGCACTTCCTTGCGCGCATTGCGGACATCTTTGAAATCCTGCCGGATCTCCGCCTTGTTATGGTGGCCGCGATTGTCGAAGCGGCCATGATGCCGGCGATCGAACCGGGCGTTGCGCCGGTAGTCGTGGCGATCGTAACGCCCATAACGTTTCCGAGCATCCCAGCGGCCGCGCTGCACATGGTCCTTCTTGTTGCGCTGATAGACGTGTTTCTTGCTTTTGTGTTCACGCCACTCACGGCGATGATCGCCGTCGGTAGCCTTGGCGATCGCGGGTAGCGTGGGCACAAGCAGCGCGCCCGCAAATAACCCGGCGATGATAACGTTGGTTATTTTTCTCACTTCCATTTCTCTTCTCCTTTCGAGATATTGTCATCCAGTGTCGATTATCGATAGTCGTCCTGCTCCTGTCCCTGCATGTAGTCGCCAATCAGCGCACCGGCGCCGAGACCGACACCGGCGCCGATGGCAGCACCCGTGCCTGGGCGACCGAAAGCTGTTCCGATCAGCCCGCCCGCTGCCGCGCCGCCGAGAGCACCGATACCGACGCCCTTTTCCCGGGTCGTCAGTGGCCCGCCGGCACAGCCAATCATCGTCATCGCGACAAACCCGATGGCCGCCATCCGCACTGAAATTCTCGTCTTCATTTTGCCTCCCGCGTTATTTGTTATTCCGATAACGTACACGACGGCTCATTTGAGCAACGCTCATGCCATGGTCAATGAGACTGCTAAGTAATTGATTTGACCGGGAACGGTCGTCTTCGGCCCTTTCTTCATCCAGTAATAATTACGTGACGGTGGGGAAAATATTAAAGTGCCGATCGCGTCCGCAGTTGCGCCGATCAAACCGAATTTCGTCATGCGCCGCCAATCCATGCCAAGTGATGAAACAGTCTGCCTTGCAGTCACCACACGCTGGCATGGCTGACCATCACGGCGGTGAAATCAGCGCTTGAAGGTAATGCGGGAATAAAATGGCAGTCTGAGCGATGATCGGCTAAAGAGGTCAACAGTAAACGGCGAGTGTTCGAACGCTTAAAGAAAGATTTTCGGGAGTTGAGCCGTGCCGCCGGATGATCTGGAAGCCGAACGACGGAATGTGACAGGATTATACGCTGGTAGGGCGACGGCCGGCCGCCCTACGAAATCCCGCAGCTTGCTGTAGGGGTGTTCAGTTTTCTTTGATCTGTCTTAACGATGCGCGCGGATGATGTTCTGGCCAAGACGCCAGCGCAGGACTTCATTGGCGCCTTCGGTAA
>JAICHC010000011.1 GCA_025922795.1 Candidatus Binatia bacterium
CCCAAGTTCTGTTTTTCCACCGCAGCCAACGACACCGGACTCTTCAATTTTCGCGGGATTCAGGCCATCAACTACGGTTCGCGCGACATCCGTTTCCAGCACACCGACCACGATTTAGTGCCGCTAAACAACGTGTTCAATGCCGCAAAGGTGTTCGCCTTCCTGGCAATCCATCGGTAGGAGAATTAAACGATACCGTTCAAAAGTTCAGATGCGCCGGTAAAAGCCGGCAAGGTGTTGTGAGTGAAAGTCTTATACAGTGAAGGAATAGCGATCCACACTGGCCCCGAGTCATGTACGTTCGTCGGTAACGGCGAGGGTGAAGCGTTGACAGGGGTACGTGCAGGCCAGCCATTGAGCCGCGAAATTGAACCGCCATCGCGCAAGCGGTGGCTACTCCTTGGTGCCGACGCTGTTGAACTAAGCGGAAGGCAAAATTGGGAGCGTCGATATCGCGAGACGCTTTTGGACCTTGCGCGGTCTGAGATCCTGTGCATGCACGCAAGCACCTTGAGCGGAAACCGGGAGATCCCGCCACTGTCTGTGAGGGAAGTCACAGACCGCTTCGGAAAGTCCAAGGACGCAACCCGACGATGCACGGTGACGGGAAGTCGTACAGTCTCGTAGTACTGACGAAGCTGCCGAACAAAGCCGCCAGTGTGGTGGCGGAGGCAGTGGAGGAAAAGAGACTGGCCAAGGGGAAGACGTTTAGGCGTAACGTGTCCCGGACACAGAGCCGGAAACACATGTCGAGCACGCCTGAACGGATACGTCAGGTAAGCAACAGGGGAGGGAGTGAGCGATATTAACATTCTCATTCTCTGATGTGCCATGGCGTTATCACCCAAGGCAAGAACCGGATGCGGCAATTCCGCACGTCCGGGTCCGTGCGGGGGCCGCCCGCGAGGGCGGTTCCTACCGCGACATTTTTACTTTGTTATAAACGGCTGCCCAGTCTGCGTCCCGATCCACACTTCGCCGCCCTCGAACACTTCTTTTTTCCAGATCGGCACGGTCTTTTTTATTTCTTCGATGGCAAAGCGGCTGGCGGCGAACGCCGCGTCCCGGTGCGCCGACGATACGGCGATGATCACGCTCGCATCGCCGATCTGTACCGGGCCCAGCCGGTGCACGACCGCCATGCGGCAGATCGGCCACTGTTTTAGGGCGTCGTAGCCGATGCGCGCCAGCTCTTTTTCCGCCATCTCGGGGTAGGCTTCGTAGTCGAGGGCGATGACCTTTCGCCCCTCGTTGTTGTTGCGCGTCGTGCCGATGAACGTGGCAATGGCGCCGGCTTCAGGGTCGGTGACATAGCGCACCAGCTCGTTCAAATCGATCGGATCATTTGTGACGCGAAACATTTCTTCTCAGCCTCCGCTCACCGGCGGAAGGAAAACCACTTCGTCATTATCGCTAAGCTTGTGATCGGCACTGACATAATTCTGATTGACCGCGTAGAGAAGGCGAATTCCCGGCACGTCGAGCTTGGGATATTCGCTTTGCAGCTGGCGCCAGAGATCGGCCACGGTGCTGCCGGTCGCGATCTCCGTCATCGCCTCGCTCGTGCCCGTGCGCTCGCGCAGGATGGCGAAAAATTTTATCCGGACTTTCATTCCCCTGCGAGCTGCGAGACCATGTGGCGAATCTCAGGACAGATAAGCTTTTCCATGGCCAGGGTCACCGCTCCCCTGGAGCCCGGCAGTGAAATCAAAATTTTGCCGCGCGCGCTGCCGGCGGCGGCACGGCTCATGATCGCCGCGGAGCCGATGTCGAGGTAGCTCAAGTAGCGAAAGACCTCGCCGAAGCCGTCGAGCTTTTTTTCCAAAAAACGGCTCACGACTTCGTAGGTTCCATCGCGCGGCGCAATGCCGGTACCGCCGTTGACGATGACCGCATCGACATCGCGCGCGAGCGCCTGGTTGAGCAACGTCTCGATTTGCACCGGTTCATCTTTGACGATTTGATAACCGGTCGCCTGATGACCCTCACGGGCGAGGAGTTCCCTGATCATCTGGCCGCTCGTATCCGTGGTTTCGTCGCGCGTGTCGCTCACCGTAATGACAAAACAGCGGATGCTCTTTCTGCCCTTTTCCTTATGCTCGTGAACTGACATGACGATCCCCCAAACCTCGGTGGAATCATAGCAACACCCGGCTGAAATTCAAAGATCGGTCGAACCTCGATCACAAAGTAAAGATCTTTTCAGATGGGTTTCGCCGGTTGCCGTAGGCGAGTGGCCCGCATATTATGAAGAAATGACAGGTGCGCCGTTCTCGCTCTACATCCACATTCCGTACTGCATCAGCAAGTGCCCGTACTGCGATTTTAATTCCCATGTGGTGGCGGAGATTCCCGAAGGCAATTACACCGACGCGCTCGTGCGCGAATTGAACCATTACGGTGACCTGGACGACTGGCGCGGACGGACCGTCCAAAGCATCTTCTTCGGCGGCGGTACGCCATCGACTTTCAAACCGCAGAGCATCGGCAAGCTGCTCGCCTGGGTCGCTGCGACGTTTCCCGTCAATCTCGACTGCGAAATCACGCTCGAAGCCAATCCGGGGACGGTCGACAGCGATAAGTTCTTCGGCTACCGCGACGCCGGCGTGAACCGCATCAGCGTCGGCGTGCAGTCGTTTCAATCGGAGTTGCTAAAATTTCTCGGGCGGATTCACACTGCGGAGGAATCGCGCAGAGCTCTGAGCATACTCCGCCAAGCGGGGTTCGAAAATTTTAGCTGCGATTTGATCTACGCCAACCCCGGGCAGTCGCTTAAGGATTTGGCAGCCGATCTCGATACGGCGGCCGAGTTTCAACCGCCGCATATTTCCGCTTATAATCTGACCTTCGAAGAAGGCACGCCGTTTCATCACGAATACCGAGCCGGCCGAATGAAATCTCTCAGCGAAGAAGAAGAGATCGCTATGGCCGAGCTGATCGAGGGAAAACTCTCCGCCTTGGGTTTATCTCGATACGAGATCTCAAATTATGCTCGTCCCGGCTGGCACTCACGCCATAATGTCAATTATTGGCGCGGCGGGGATTATCTGGGCCTCGGCGCGGGCGCGCATAGCTACAAGCGGGTCGACTCGGATGATGGCCTGTTCGGGAGGCGCTGGAGCAACGAAAAAAATCCTGGACGTTACATGACGCAATTGGCGGAATCGCAACAGGCCGTAGTGGAACGAGAGGAACTCGACCTACCCAAAGCGGCCGGTGAATTCATGTTTCTCGGCTTGAGAATGACGGAAGGAGTTTCTCTCCAAAAGTTTCGCTCGAGGTTCGGCAAGGCGCCGGTTGAATTCTATCCGCGGGTTCGCGACTGGATCGACGGAGAGCTTTTGGAAGAAAAAAAAGCCTATCTCAAGCTAACCGCGAAAGGGTTGATGGTTGCGAATTCGATATTTGTCGAATTCATGTAGGTTTCTTCCTGGTCAATAGCTAGTTGGCTTGATTTGATTGAATACTCTGCATCGAAAACCAGCCTAAATTGCGATAAGTATTCACAGACAATTCGCGGGCACGATTATCGCTGAACCATCGAGGAGACGTAATCGCCATGACCTATGACTTAAATACCATCCGCATCGACCACATTGGCAGTCTAGTGCGTCCGGCTAGATTGAAAGAGGTGTTCGCGTGCTATGACCGAGGACAAGTCTCGCAAGAAGAATTGGCAATGGCACAGGACGAAGCCATCCGCGATGTGATTCAGAAACAAGGAGCGCACGGTTTTCCCGTTGCTACCGACGGTGAGTTTCGTCGCCATAATTTTCAGGAAAGTTTTTCCGAGTGCGTCACCGGCTTCGAGGTGCCCAAGAACATTTCACTGTATTATGAGAAACGCAACCTCAATGAAAATCCGTTTGAACGCGCCGAGCAGAACTTCGACGAAGCCGGCCCGGCGATCGTTACCAGACGGCGAGCCTCCGAACGTCTGAAGCTGGTGCGCAATCTTCCCCTGCAGGAATTCCGCTACGCTCAGAGCGTCGCCAAGTTACCCATCAAGGTGACTGTGCTCGGTCCGGATCGTATCGCCCAACGCTTCAAATGGGAAACCTCGCTGGACGTCTACAAAGGGCTTGACGATTTTGTCGAGCATGTCGTCCAAATTGAACGGCAGATTGTTGCTGAGTTAGTGAAGGCCGGATGCAAGTATATTCAAATCGACGCTCCCGGTTATACCGCCTACGTCGATCAGGTTTCGCTAGAGAGAATGCGCGCGCGCGGCGAAGATCCGGAGAGAAACTTCGAGCGCTCGATCGATGCCGATAATGCCCTAATCGAAGGTTTCCCCGGCGTGACCTTCGGCATTCATATTTGCCGTGGCAACGCCCGAACCATCGATCCCAAGACCGGCAAGCTCATGCCTCAATGGCACCGCGAGGGTTCGTACGACGCCATCGCCGAGCAACTATTCAATAGGCTCAAGCATCAACGCATCCTGCTCGAATACGACAGCGAGCGCGCCGGCGGTTTCGAGCCGCTCCGCCTCGTGCCCAAAGACAAAGTCGTTGTGCTCGGCTTGGTCTCGACCAAGAATTCCGACATGGAGACCGTCGACGATTTGCGACGGCGTATCGAACAGGCAAGCAAATTCCTGCCCATCGAACAACTCGCATTGAGCCCGCAATGTGGCTTCGGCGGCCTCGATTCCAAAGTGCTCAGCGAAGACGAAATGTGGAAGAAGTTGGATACGATCGTGGAGACGGCGGCGCAAGTCTGGCGATAAACTCTGAATATCCGTTTGGTGAATTTTGAATACATTGCGCTGCCTTTTCACCGCCTATTTGACCCGTTTCTTTCCATGAGTAGAATGCGAATGATTCATTAACTGAGAGGCTTTGCTAGATGTGGCCACTCTCTGCTATTCATATGAGTAGTGTCGCAAAAGGTGCAATTTAAGCGACTCGGCACATGAACATGAATGAGGAAACATGACCGTCGCAGGAACCTCTTCGGGGAACCCTCTTCCTAGTTACAAACGTCCGCCCGTTGACGAGGTGGTTTGTGGGTTTCGATTTGAGCGGCTGCGGGAGTTAAAGGTCGCTCATATCGGCCTGCTGTGGGAAAAATTTCGTAATGAGTACCCGACAGTGCAACACGCCGTACCTATTACGACCGACAACTCTCTCCCGGTTGATGAAGCAACTGGAATTCCCTTGCCAAGAGTATGGTTCGTAAGTAAGGCAGATAACGAGTTGGTGCAGTTTCAGTCGGATCGTCTATACTATAATTGGCGTCATCGGGGTGATGATTACCCTCGATATACGTCCATCATCAAGAAATTCGAGAATTCAAAAAGGCATTTAGACGCTTTTGCGAAGGAATTGGAACTAGGCACAATCAAGCCAATGGAATGCGAATTGACCTATATTAACCATATTCCTAAGGGGCACGGATGGGAGAGGATCGACGATCTGCCAAAGGTAATTGGGGACTTTTCGTGGCGAAAGGAAAAACATCGTTTTTTGCCGGATCCCACGAACATAGCCTGGCAGGTCAGGTTCGAATTGCCAGAAAGTAAGGGTTGGCTGAACGTGAAACTTAACCAAGCTACGCGAAAAGTGGACGGCATTCCTAGCCTAATCTTAGAATTAACCGCGAGGGGACTTGGAGAAGAGAAAACAGAAAAAGGGATGCATGACTGGTTCGATTTAGCTCACGACTGGATTGTGCGAGGGTTTACGGACTTAACAGAAAAAGAAATACAAGAAAATATTTGGAAACGTGAAAAATGACGGGAGAAGCTCAAGAAGAGTTCTTTGCACAATACTGGGCGGCAAAAAAAGCAGTGGCGGCTTATGGACTCTCAAAAGATTTTGAGGACGAGCCAAGCATCGCGACAACTCCAAGCAGTTCCGCCTCTTGGGCAACGAATGTGCCAGTCGAGCGCTGGTCTGACGTATACAATCAAGCAGTTTCACAAGATTATCCGCACTTTATTCACTTAAAACCAGGCACAGGAAAATCATACATTTTACTTAGGTGGACGAGGGATTCCGCGAAACCATTAGGGATTCCCTCCGGAACGCTTGTCACTTCAGCGGTGGCGGTAACCACATCTGGTCAGGGCGGTAGTATGGCCACCCAACAGGCACCTACCACAGAGGACGAAAGTGTAGAGGAAATCATTTGGCGTGTCGGAACAACTCTCTCGGTTGGTTACAGAGCAGAACTTACGGCTCGGTTAACTGAACTCCAAAGGGCGGTGCAAGAAGAAGAGCCGGATGGTCGAGGGATCACGGTAAAATCGTTACAAGAATTTATTGAGTTTCTGAAAACGAATCCAGCGTTACGATGTCCTTCTATTACAGTGACGCCAGAACGAAATGTCTATGCCTCATGGAAATCAGGGCCCAACAAAGTCTTCAGTATTCATTTCTTGCCTGACGGCAAAGTGCGTTTTGTAATTTTTTGTCCTAATAAAAAACACGAGGAGGAAATAATTCGGCTTTCAGGCACAGCAACTGCAGATATTATCATGAGCACTGTAACACCGCACGGCGTTCTGAGTTGGGCATCGGATGAAGGGCGAAGCAATCCCAGATTCTGACCATGTGGGCCGATACTGCGGGGCGCGGACGGTCGACAACGGCGAAATCTCTGCAGCTGCATTTATGCTGCGGGACACAGAAGAGTACCTATCTGTCAATTGGTTGGAGGAGCTGAAACGCCCTGATCGAATTACTCAGATACGCGAGTTGCAGGAACTTTACGCCAAAAAGTTGAAGGTTGGGGCTACGGCCCGGATAGCCATTCTCAACATTGGGACTTTCCGAAGTAAAGTTGCGCGTCAGAGTTCGGATGGCCGAGTCCTTCATGTCCTGCATGAACCTGAATTTGATGATCCATCACACGCCGGAATTTACGGAATTCCCCATGACGATGAAATGGTCGCCGAATTGATTGCTCAAGTAGTTTTAGAAACATATCCGGCGAAAGTGTGACGGCATAAGACAGTCGTCAGACATTCAAACGGGAAGAAACCATTTCGTGCAATATACAATTCCACAGTAATAAAGAAGCCTATACCATCAGTTTTTCTCTTTCGGTTTCATTTTATTCAACCACTCTTCATGCACATCAACGTAGATCGTATCCTGGTCGCGGCAAGGTGAAAGCTCGCTCAGGTCGAATTTGACCGTATAGAGCGGCTTGTGGATGCCGCGGTGGTCTCGGACATTTTCCAGAACGCCGTGGACTGAGCCGATGACGCCGCGTTTGCCGCGGATGTACTTCGGCGTGCGCGGGTTGCCGGTTGGATTGTCGACCGCGACCATCACGGCGTCGCCGATTTTATACTTACTGTTGGTCTCGCTCATGACTCGATCAATCGGGCCGTACTCGCGGCATTTCCGGTTCGACATGAGCCGCTTCTCTCTCGCGCTGCTGCGCCGGCTCCAGCGCGTGGCCGGCGCCGAGCAAACTATCAACGGTGACGAGCTTGGCTAGTTCTTCCTCGGACATTCCTTCCGTGCCGGCGGGTCGCTGTGGCAGAACGAAATAGCGAACATCGGAAGTGCTGTCCCAAACGCGGACCTCTTTGTCGCCAGGAATAACCAATTGAAACATTTCCCTCACACAGGCGCGGGGATTTTGCACGATCGCGGTTCGGTAACTCTCGTGCTTGTACCACCACGGCGTGTCGCCGAGAATATCGTAGGGATAGCAAGAGCACAGGGTGCAAACGATGACGTTATGGACGTTGTCGGTATTCTCTACCACGACCAACTTGCCGACCTTGCCTTGATGCACGCCCATTTCTCGCAACGCTTCTCTGCCCGTCGTGAGGAGCGCTTGCTTGAAGAGCGGATTGGTCCAGGCCCTGGCGACGATCACGCCGCCGGCCCAGGGGCGCTCTTCGTGGAGTTGGTTCCAGCGTTGCTCCAAGTCCGATCGCGTCGCCCACCCGCGTTTGATCAAAGCTTGGACGAATACTTCGAGCAGTTCCTGGTAATCGGTCAGATCTTGCTCCAGGTTCACCATGCGCTCTTGCAGGGAGCCGTGGTGTTCCTTCTTTTTGATTTTGAAAAAGTCATCGTAATCGCCGCGTTCCTTGCGGTTATCCTCGGTCACCATGTCCATGCCTTCAACCGTCCGCGCGGAAACCAGAGCGATACCTTTCACGTACTCGTCGAGCCACTCTTCGAGATAGCGCACGCGCGCTTCGATATTCTTTCCCTGCGGCTTATTGAGCTTGAAAAAATGGTCTTTCTTTTTTAACTCCGTGCGGACTTTAAGCAGGTCATAGAATGTGACCACGCCGCGCCGCAGCAGATAAATAATCCGTGGTTCGAAACGCTTGGCCCGATAATACTCCAAGTCCTCCTCGACGGCTTTTATGTGCGCCTCGTAATCATGCATGTGGCCTTCATAAGGCTTCTGGCCATGCTTTCCTGACATAACCCCTCCGCCTCTTCAGTGCGTGTCGAAGATTGCTTGGTACTTTTTGAGCTTCGCCTTGGTTGCCTCGGTTTCCGCCGCTGTCGGGTTGGCCGAATCAGCAGCCGGCGGCAAACAGCCGAATTTCATCAAACATGCCATCAGCAACAGCCGCGCTTTGGTCGCGGTTAAATTGCTGCCGGCAATCGCCAGCGGATCTCTGGTCGGATCAACAAACCCACTCGCGTTACCGCGGCCGACTTTGACCACAGGCATACCGCTGAACGTCGCGCGTTTGAGCCCGGCGTCAACTGCAGGACTCATGGCGCCAAACGGCGCCGACCCTTCGGCAACGAATCCGGCCAGCGGCGCATCACGCAGGTTTTTTGCGATGCGCGCGAGAATATCGACTTCGCTGCCGGCGTCTCCCGAAGTATCTTCCGGCAGGTAACGCGCGTGCTTAACAATCGTCACTTTCGGAACCGCGCTCGCAACTAAACGGCCGTCTGCGTCTTTGATTGCGACCGCGATCGTCTCGACCTTCGAATTTTGAACCCGTGAACCTTGGACCTCTGTCGGCAACTGGGTCAGCCTTACCGCGGACGTATGCGTATGTCGCTTCACCGACTTAAACGAAAGCTGCGGTGCGCCGGGATGACCCATCCGGCCGACGATGCCGCCATGTCCACCGGTTGCGACGTACCCACCAGGCCGGGCGTCGGCTTTTTGCACGTCGCGCGAAGTAAAGATTTGCTCGTCGAGGATGGCCACGGCGCCGACGCAATCCTTGCCGTTTTCATCGGCCCAAATTCGTGAAGTGATATAATCGACCGAGTCGACGATGTTACGGTCACCGTCGTTGGCGATGGCGCCGTGAGGGCGTTGAGAAGAATTCCCGGCGATCGGCACCGTCGTATCGATTAAAAGATTGAGCCAGTAAGTCGTCTCCTCGACAAATGGGCTTCCTTCGAGCCAGATCGCTCCCAAATACTTGCCGCTGCCGAGCGCCTGCTGCACGACGTTGGTCACGCGCGCTAGCGCTGACATCGGCGGCTCTTTGCGCAAGTAAGCCGGCCGGTACGGGAAAAAATCGACGCCGCGAGTCTCCGGCGCAATGTCGCCCGCGCCGACGTCGGTGCGTTCGCCTGCGCTTCTTCCCTTTAAATAGCCGCCGGAAGGCAGAGCCCGATAAAAATCGAATTCAGCCTTGGCCGCCAGCAGAGAGCCTACTCCTTCATCGGAAACCCCGAACCGGTCGATCTCCTCGAAGAGACGCGAGCCGTCGGGAAAAAACGGCACCCGGCAAAGCTCCCCCGGCACATCCTTCTCGGTCCCGTCCATCTCCCACGCTTGCCCACTGGCTTGACGCGCCATGTAGGGCAGCGGATAAAGACCGTCTTCCGGCCGCAAGGTCACTTCGTAGACCGGTTTGTCGCTGGGGCTGGTGCGTTGTTTGTGAAACATGCCGGAGTTATCGAGGTAACCGTCGGGCGCGGCGTACAGTTCGGCGAAGTCGCGTTCCAACGGGTGCGCGCTAAACTGCTCGATATAAACCGTGACCGGTGCCGCCAAGCGTTGGGGGCGCAGGACGTCGAAGCGCATCGTTGCTCCGTCGGCATGGGTTCGCGCAGGCAAACCATATTGTTGACGCGCCTTGTTGCTGGTAACCAACGGCTCGGTGTTTTGAATCGTCGCGGTCGGACCGGAAAAGACCGCGATGCGGGGTTTTTCGTTGCCTTTTGCGGTCGCCACGAGGTTCTCCGTAAAAAGAATAGAGACTGGGGGCCGTTTCAAACACGCCCCTACAGCTGCCAGCAAATCGTCGATAGCTACTTCAGCTCGTAAGGAAGCTGCTTGGGTCCGTAACCCTGCCAGTACTTGTTCGTCGCTGGATCGTACCGACCTTGCAGAAATCCCCCAGCCTTTTCGGCGCGCACAATGATCGCGACCGTGCGTTCGTCGCCGCTTTCTTCGGCATGGATCTCATACGGCGGGACTAGATCGATTTTACCGGGGCCGACGTTAACGTTGACGGTCTTGCGGATTTCAGCGTACTCCGGTTTGGAGCGGTCATCGACACGCTCATAACGCTCGATGGTCTCGCTGCCGTCGAGCACGCCGTAAAGTGTCCAATTATGCGCGTGATCGTGGATCTGTGTTCGGGTTTTCGGCGCTTTGATCAAGCCATTGATCACGAATTTGTAATCGGGATCTTCGTAGAAAAGCAAATTCTCCGCCCGTTCACTTCCCTGGGAACAATCGGGCCAGCTCTTCGATTGCTCCTTAATCGAAGGGTCTGCGAGCAATTCTTGGAGTAACGGCGACATTTTCTCCCAGCGCCTGACCGGGTCGGCTTCAGCAGAAAAGAGTTCACGTGTGGAAGCGATAAACCTTTGCACGGCGGACTGAGACATAAGACCCTCCTTGGGGATTGGCGTAAAAACGTTACAGAAAACATTATTAGACCTTCGTTAAGCCAGACGTCAAGCCGGCTCTCGCCCTAAGATTTAACCCCACTCTACACAAATGCTAAATTTCTCGTTAGAATCTCTCTGCTTTGACATTTTCTCTATGAATCATTCGAAATCCATGTTCTTTCTGCTTGGTCTGGCCGTGGTCGGGTTAGGTATTGTTCTCGGCACGGCGCTTTGGCTAAGGGTGGGTCCTCGTCCGCAATTTAGCAGGGACAGCGGCACGGTCGACGGTTTGAATCAATACGGATCGGTGCCGGATTTTTCTCTGACTGACCGGAGTGGCAACTCCGTGACGCTAGCGCAGCTGCGCGGAAGAATCTGGATCGCCGATTTTATTTATACGACCTGCACGGATACCTGTCCGCTGCAGACCGCCATGATGGCCAAACTTCAAGAGGAGTATGCCGCTCAACCGGATATCCAGTTGGTTTCGATCACGGTCGACCCTGAACGCGATACGCCGCAAGCACTGGCACTCTACGCCGACAAGTATCAGGCGAACGCCAAGCGCTGGTATTTTTTGAGCGGCCCACGCGATCGCATTGTTCAACTGATCCAGCAGGGTTTTCATTTGGCGGTAGCAGCTATTCCCGCCGGCGACTCGGACGGCATGATTCCGCACAGCCCGCGGTTTGTTTTAGTCGATAAAGAGGCGCGCATTCGTGGTTACTACGACAGCCGAGAGTTGGAGGCGTTTGGGCGCCTTAAAAAGGACATCGACACTTTGGTGAAAGGGTAAGCAAATGGCCAAGGAGAGAAACAAGAAAGGCAAACAATCGGCCGCCAGCGCGGTGGCCGAGAAAGTGCCGAATTGGCCGCTATTTATTTTGGCCGCGCTCGGGCTGGTGTTGTCAGGCTATCTTACTTTCATCGCGTGGCAAGGCAGCCTCGCCGCATTCTGCACCGAAGGTGCCGGCTGCGATGTCGTCCTCAATAGCCGCTGGTCGACGTTGCTGGGCATGCCCACATCGTTCTGGGGATTTCTTACTTATGGATTATTAGCGGCCGTTGCCTGGAATCGTGACGCGGCGAACCGATGGCGCTGGGCCTGGGTGATTTCACTGTTCGGTTTATTCTACAGCCTTTACCTGACGGCAATCTCATTTTTCGAACTGCAGGCCGCTTGTCCCTACTGTCTGGTCTCGCTCGGCTTGATGGCGACCATTTTTGTCATGACGACGTTTCAACGCCCCAAGAATTTGCCGAAAAAATTTTCCTGGGGCCCGTGGCTGGCCAAAAGCGTTGGCGCGGCCGGTATCGGGATTGTCGTGCTGCACCTTCATTATGCCGGCTACTGGGGCAGCGCCCCGGGGCCCGAAGATCCCTGGGTGCGCAGTCTCGCGGAGCATCTGTCAAAGAATGATGCCAAATTTTATGGCGCCTCGTGGTGTCCCCATTGCAATGATCAAAAAAAGTTATTTGGCAGCTCGGCCAAACGCGTTCCCTACGTGGAGTGCAGCCCGGGAGGCCAACGGGCGCCTCAGGCGCCAGACTGTAAGGAAAAAAACATACAGAGCTACCCGACCTGGATCATCAATGGGTAGCGCCACACCGGCGTCCAGCCCTTGGATACGCTCGCGCAATTGAGCAAATTTGAATACCAAGGAGTCAAGAAACCATGATGGCAACCGTTTTTTTGCGCAGCACACTGTGCCTGCTCGGCGGTTGGGCGCTGGCGCTGCCATTGTGGCTCGTCCCCGCGCATGCCGATCCGTCGAAATATCCACAGTTCGCACAACAGAAGCTGCCGCAAGACATCAAGCCGGAATTCATCGGGATCGAAGAGCTGGTCAGGCAACTAAAAGCCGGCGCTAAACCGGTGATCGTCGACGTACGCACGGCGGAAGAGTACCGCGAAGCGCATATTCTGAGCGCGGTATCCGCGCCGCTGGTTGAGTTCAAAGATTATATGAAGAATTTGCCACGGGACCGGCTTCTCGTGCTTTATTGAGCCTGCCCCCATCACCTGGCCAGTTTGGCCTATGGCATACTCTACGAAGGCGGCTACCGCAACATGAAGGTGCTCGACGAAGGCATCGTCGGCTGGCACCAAAAGCGCTATCCGATGGAGGGGACCCAAGTACCCCGGTCATAAACCATGGTTCGCAAAAAGGCGGTGATTCTTCTTAGCGGTGGGATCGATTCTGCCACCGCCGCCGCCATCGCACGAAGAGACGGTTTTGAGTTGCACGCGCTGAGCTTTCATTACGGCCAGCGCCACGAGCGTGAGCTTGAGTGCGCCAAAAAGGTCGCCTCATTCCTCGGCGCCATTTCGCACCAAGTGATGCGCTTTGATCTTAGGGCAATCGGCGGTTCGGCGCTCACCGACAAGATCCCGATACCCAAAGGACGCAGCGAAAGTGAAATCTCGACCGGTATTCCGGTCACTTATGTGCCGGCCCGTAACACGATCTTTCTCTCTTTCGGTTTGGCGCTCGCCGAGCGGATCGACTCGCAAGATATTTTTTTTGGCGCCAATCAACTCGATTACAGCGGTTATCCCGATTGTCGCGAAGAATATATTCGCGCCTTCGAACGGATGGCGAATCTTGCGACCAAGGCGGGCGTCGAAGGCACGATTCGAATGAAAATTCAAACACCGTTGTTACAGATGATCAAGGCAAAAATCATTATCACCGGCATGCAGCTCGGCCTCGACTACGGCCTGACATGGAGTTGTTATGACCCGCTGGACGATGGCCGCGCCTGCTCGCGCTGCGATAGTTGCCAACTTAGACGCAAAGGATTCAAAGAAGCGGGAAGCGTTGACCCGATTGAGTACGCAGCCTGCTAGCTGAAAATGTTATCCGACCCATTTACCGCCGACTTTCTCAACCAGTTGGAAACCCTCAGGCTGCGCACGAGAAAGGAGTTCCTCGGCAGCCACCCGGGGAGTTATTCCTCGCCGCGCCGCGGCACCAGCTTGGAATTTTCCGACTACCGCCGCTATTCCCCCGGCGACGACCTGCGTTATCTCGACTGGGGCATATACGCGCGTACCGATCGGCTCTACATAAAAGTCTTCCGCGAAG
>JAICHC010000012.1 GCA_025922795.1 Candidatus Binatia bacterium
AGAGGAGTTGGCGAACGCGCTGGTCGATTTGTTATCCGACGCCGACGAACGCCGGAGGATGGGTGACTCGGCCGAAAAGATCGCGAGCGCCAACGGCGCGGCGCTGACGCAAAATCTCCGGTTGGTTGAGCGTTATCTGTGAGCGCTACTGATTCGCGCATGCGGGCAAAGTGCCTGGCCCGCGGAATCAACGATGACTGAGGCCTTGGCGCGGCAGGTTTGGGAGCGGCAAGGGTTCCGCGGCAAAATTTTGGCGGCATTTTTGTGGGCCCCCTCGCTGCTTTACGCTGTTGGCGTGCAATTGCGCAACGGGCTTTTCCGGATCGGCTGGTTCAAATCGGCACGACTACCGCGTCCGGTCATCAGCGTGGGCAATCTCACTGTAGGTGGTACCGGTAAGACGCCCGCCTGTCTGTGGCTTGCCGGCCAGTTGCAGCAACGCGGCTTGCGCGTCGGCATCTTGAGTCGCGGATATCGCCGGCAAGAGAATCAAGCGCGGGTTTTACGGCCACTCGCCGCGGAGCCATTTACGGCGGTAGAACAACAGGAACAGGTGCTCAAGGCGGGAGACGAACCGCTAATGATGGCTTGGTTGTATGGACAAATCGTCGCTGTTAGCAAAAACCGCGGCGACGCTGCCACCGAGTTGTTGCGGACTGCCGAGGTCGACGTTTTCCTTCTGGACGATGGATTCCAGCATCGGCGGGTCAAGCGGGACGTCGATTTGGTGCTCTTGGGCTCGGACAAGTCGGGCGGGGTGCTGCCCGCCGGCCCGTTTCGTGAGCCGAGAAAAAATCTGCGCCGGGCTGATTTTTTGCTTACGACTGCGGATCACGGGGCGTGGAGCAAACTGATTCCGAAGCGTCTCAGCGCGGTCACTTACAGCGCAAATCTAACTCCCGTTTCTCTGATCGGTTTTGGGGTGAACGGGCTGAAAGAATACCCGTTGACCTTGCTCCATGGTAGCAAAATTTTGACCGTCACGGGCATTGCCGATCCGAACCGGCTGTACCGGTTCCTCCACACATGGGAGGGCGAAATTGTCCGAACTCTCGAATTTCCCGATCATCATTTTTATACGACCGGTGACTGGCAGGAGATCAACCGGATGGCGCGCCTGGTCGATTTGATCATCACGACCGAGAAGGATATTCTAAAGCTCACGCGCTTCCCGTTTGCCAGGGACAAGCTCTTGGCCCTTCGGGTAGCCATGATGGTGGAAGGCGGGGAGGCTCTTGTCGATGCGATCGTGGAAAGGATCCGGCCAAGGGGAGGCCGTCCATGACGGCTGCATCGAATAGCGGAATGGCCGTCTTCCTCGATCGCGACGGCACGCTGATTCGCGAGGTTGGTTATCTGCGGCGCGTCGAACAAATAGAAATTTTGCCTCAAGTTCCTGCGGCATTGCGGCTGCTCCGGGAATACGGTTTTAAGCTTGTCGTGGTGACCAATCAGTCGGCGGTCGCTCGTGGTTGGCTATCGGAACGGGATCTCAGCGACATTCACGGCGCGCTGAATGCCGCACTGGCGCAGCGGGGTGCGCGCCTGGACGGCATTTATTATTGTCCACATCATCCAACAGAGGGAACAGGGCTTTTTCGGATGGATTGCGGTTGTCGAAAACCGAAGGCTGGCATGATTGAGCGGGCTTCGGTCGAGCTTGGGTTGATTCCGGCGCGGTCATACGTTGTCGGTGACCAAACCACCGATATCGAGCTTGCGAATCGGATCGGCGCGACGGCCCTATTGATCCGTGGAGAGCAAGCGACGGCAAAAGAGATGACCGGCGTGCCGATCGTTGCCGATCTGTGGCACGCGGCGCTCTGGATCGTTGAGCACAAAAGCCGACCCCAAAAAGTCGGAGCGTAACATGAAATCGTTGGTAACCGGCGTTGCCGGATTCATCGGTTCGCACCTGGCGGAAAAATTGCTCGCCGAGGGCCATGAAGTGGTCGGCGTCGATAATTTTCTCGACAACTATCCGCGCTCGTTCAAGGAGACAAATCTCGCCGCCTGTCTGAGCCACCCGCGATTCGAGTTTGTCGGCGCCGATTTACTGACCATGGATTTGACCGAGCTGCTTCATAAGGTCGCGTACGTTTTTCATATGGCCGCTCAGCCGGGCGTGAGGTCGAGTTGGGGACGTGAGTTTAGCCGCTACACTGAAAACAACATCATGGCGACTCAGCTGCTGCTCGAAGCCGCCAAGGATCGACGCCTGGCGAAATTTGTCTACGCCTCGACTTCGTCGGTCTACGGCGACACCCGCGATTTGCCGATGCGTGAGGAAGGCGGCACTCGGCCGGTTTCGCCCTATGGCGCGACCAAGCTTGCGGCGGAGCATCTTTGTCACCTCTATTGGCGCGCTTTTGCGGTACCAACGGTGTCACTACGCTTTTTTACGGTCTATGGACCGCGCCAGCGGCCAGACATGGTCTTCCATATCTTTATGCGCGCCCTGAGACGGGGTGAGGAAGTGCCGCTCTTCGACGACGGCGAGCAGACTCGCGATTTTACCTACTGCTCCGATATCGTCGATGGCATTCTCGGCGCGGCTCTCTACCCGGGGCAGGGCGAAGTGTTCAATCTCGGCGGCGGATCAGAGGTGAGCTTACTGGACGCAATTGCGATTGCCGAGCGAATTGCCGGGCTCGCGGCAAAGCTCCGCCGCTTGGATCGACAAAGAGGCGACGTACGACACACTCGGGCACGACTGGACGAGGCAAAGAATAAGCTCGGCTATTCGCCCAAAATCGGCCTGGAGCAGGGCTTGGCCGAACAGTGGAAGTGGATTTCGAGCCTGCGAGAATGACGCTCCATTCATGGTTCAATGGGTCGAGCTAAACAGCGAGGACAGTCATGAGCCAATATGTCGAAGAAGATGTCGGCAACATCATTTCTCTCGAACATATCAACGTGCAGGTTCCCGATCAGGCCCTGGCAACCTTGTTCTACGTCGTCGGCTTAGGACTGACTCGGGATCCGTACCTGACGGTGGGTTTGAACAACATGTGGATCAACGTCGGCGAACAACAGTTTCATCTGCCGACGCGGCCCGCGCAGGTGATTGACGGGCATATCGGCTTGGTCTTGCCGGATCTCGATGCTCTCGAAAAGCGGTTAGCGTCGGTGGCCGAGGGACTCAAGGGCAGTAAGTTTTCTTTCGAGTCGAAAGCGGATCATATCGCGGTGACCTGCCCGTGGGGAAATCATTATCGGTGCTTCGGAAGCCAGCCGGTGTTCGGCGACATGGCTTTGGGCGTTCCCTACGTGGAATTTTATGTCCGGCCAGGAACGATGGAGCCGATTCTTAGGTTTTATCAGACAGCGTTCGGCGCGCCCGTCAATGTCGAGAGCGACGCTGCAGGATCTTTCGGACGCGTGAAGATCGGCCGGGTGCAGTCTTTGCTGTTCCGCGAGACCGATAAGGCGATCATGCCGTATGACGGGCATCACGTCGCGATTTACGTGGCCAACTTTTCCGGACCGTACGAATATCTGAAAAGCAGAGGATTGATTTCCGAGGACGTCCGTAATCACCAATTTCGTTTCCAGACCCTCGTCGATCCGCGCGACGGCGAGACATCATTCGCGCTGGAACACGAAGTTAGAAGCATGCGTCACCCCATGTATCACCGGCCATTTATCAATCGCGATCCGGCGCAAAGCCAACGGGCTTATCACCGAGGCTGGGATGCGTTCGTGCCGTTCCAGCGCTGATCCACCCTGGGAAGCCCGGGCTCAGATAGAGCGACATTTCTACCGCAGCGGAGGAAAAGATGGCAATCAGTAAAGAGCTTCTGGATATCTTGGCCTGTCCCAAGTGCAAAGGCGATCTCCAACTCAACGAGACGAACGACGGGCTGATTTGCCAGGCCTGTCGTCTTATGTATCCGATTAAAGACGATATTCCCGTGATGCTCATCGACGAGGCGATTCGATTGTAAGGCTATGGGGCAGATCCGTTGGGACAACGTCCTGATTCTCCAAACGAGTTTTCTGGGCGACACCGTCCTGACTCTACCACTGATTTGCGAAGTGCGGCGCCGGTTTCCGGTCAAAAAACTGACTCTGTTGTGCCAGCCGGTCAGCCGCGAGTTATTGTTCGATCATCCGGCGATCGATGAAATCATTACCGATGACAAGAAACATTCCGATCGCGGCTGGCGCGGCGTGTACCGCACCGCGGCGCGAATCAAGGAAAGAAACTTTACCCTAGCATTGACGCCGCACAAGTCCTTGCGCAGCGCGCTGATTCTCTACCTGGCAGCGATTCCGCACCGCGTCGGCTTTCGCCAGAGCAGGGGATGGTTTTTTTATCAGCAACGAACCCAGCGCAATCCTGAACTTCATGACGTGGAAAGAAACCTTTCGGTCTTGCAGGCTTTCGGCCTGCGTCCAGAACAGTGCCGGCGCGTCCTCGAGTTACCCGTGAGTTCGGAAATACAAAAGCGCGTGGATGAGAAGCTGCTCAAACTCGGCGTACGGGAAAGCGACTTGATTGTCGGCGTGAGCCCTGGTTCGGTCTGGCCGACAAAGCGATGGTCGGCGGCGGGCTTTGCGGCGTTGATTCAAATGCTGCAACAAAAATTTGCCTGCCGGCCGCTATTGTTTGGCGGCTCGGAGGACAGCGCTGTGGTCGAGGACGTGCAGCGGCGGTGTGGCGGGGCCGCCGCCAGTTTGGTCGGACTGATCGGTTTGCGTGAATTGCCTGCCGCCATCAACCGGTGCCGGATATTCATAACCAATGACAGCGGACCCATGCACATTGCTGTTGCGCGAGGAGTTCCGACGGTCGCGGTTTTTTGCGCCACGACTCCGGACCTGGGTTTTTATCCGTATACCAACGATGCGATCGTCGTGCAGAGGGATCTCTCCTGCCGGCCGTGCGCTTCGCACGGCGGGCGGCGCTGTCCGTTGGGAACTGAGGATTGTATTCGTCAGATTCCTCCGGATACCGTGCTCCGCGCTGTGGAAAAATTGCTTGCTCGCGATCGCTACAGTAAGTCGCCGCGTGTTCCTTTCCAGCCGGAATTTATGACCGTTTAAGGGCCGCGAAAGCTGAGCGCTACACACGCATGCTGACCGAAAGGACCTTGTGGGGTGTTATCCCGGACGGATTCAGGAAAATAATCGATGGTCGCGGCAGCCGTTTAGTCGTGCGCGAGGATCGCGCCGGAGAGATCGATTTTTCCATCTGTCGCGATGATCGCGTTGGTACGCCGGACTATCGATACCAGGGAAGAAGCCCGCTCGAGGCGATCCGCCTGCGGGACGGCGACACGGCGGTGGTCCGTCGCTATCGTCACGGCGGGCTGCTTCGCTCGGTTACCCGGGGTTGTTTTTGCTCGTGGCCGCCGCGACCGTTTCGCGAGCTTGCCATTACCGAGGAATTGCGCCGGCGCGGATTACCTACCGTCGAAGTCTATGCGGCGTGCGTGCGATGCGTTGGCGGACCGTTTTACCGAGGATGCTTAGTGACTCGGGAACTGCGCGGTTCCAAGGATCTGTGGGCGGCGTTGCAAGAGGATCTGGCCGGCCGCGGCGCGCTGCGGTCGGTGCTGAAAGCGACCGCCGAGGCTTTGCGCGCCATGCACCGCGAGGGTGTTTATCATAGCGATTTGAACTTGAAAAACATCTTGGTTCGGTTTCGACCCGACGGCGTCGATGGCTACGTCATCGATTTCGATAAGGCGAAACTTTTTTTGGGGAAACTGCCGTCGCCCTTGGTTCAGAAAAATCTCGACCGGTTGCGGCGATCCGCACTAAAGCTCGATCCGGAACGGCGTTATCTCAGCGCTGATTCCTGGCATGAATTCCTGGAGTTCTATCATGGCGCGGACGCCTGACTTCGACTCAAAGAGAATCCTCGTAGTTTTGTTGGGCGGTGCAAGCGGTCGGTCCTGGCACAGGCAGTCTGCGCTGCGAGCCCGGGTGGACTTGATCAATCCTGTCGGCCGGACTTCATTGCGGGAAGCCATCGCAGTCATTCAAAGGGCGCGACTCGCCGTCGGGCCGGGTACCGGACTCATGCATATCGCCGCCGCTGTGCGCGCCGGTCATATCGCTCTGGAGTGCCACCCGCCCGCAACCAACCGGGCCCTACGGTTTTTTCGACCTTGTCATTCAAGGAACGGCGCCCTGCGTTTCTTGTTATCGCCGGAGTTGTTTGATCGGGTAGGTTGGTTTGCGCTCGATTAGCGTGGAGCAGATCGGTGAAAAAATCAGCAATGTGCTCCGTCAGAGTACGAGCCTGTCGATGACCCATGCCCGCCGCGAGTAATTATCGTTCCGTATCCCTCGGGGAATGGCGCCTGAAGCTTCTGTCCAGCGAATGGAATGATGAGCTTCAAAAAGTAGTTCTGGCGCTTGTCGGCCAGCAGCCGTGGGCGAAGCACCCGCAAACCATTTCGGTGGCTCTTCCCGGCGGCCCAGCGTACTATTTAAAAGTCTTCCATCCCGCTAAGGGCAGTGCTGCGTTCAAGGATGTTTTTAGGGACTCCAAGGCCTTTCGCGCGTGGCGCCAAGGCGTCGCAATGAGTGAAGCGGGATTTGCCGTTCCTTCGACCATCGCTGCCGGTGAACAAAGACGATTTCGGCATTTGGGTCGGGCGTTCATTTTAACTCGAACCATCGATGGGCAAGCGCTCCATTTGTTTCTCCGCGGTTTGACAAAGGAGGGGGCGGGTCAATGCTTATTGGCAACCAAGCGGGCCGGTGTGAAGCGAGTGGCCCATTTGGTTCGACAATTTCACCTGAAGGGATTTGTCCACGGCGATATGGTGGCAACGAACATACTGGTGGCCGACGCAGGAGACAGCCAACCGAGCTTCTATTTCATGGACAATGATCGGACGCGCCGCTATCCAAGTTGGCTGCCGCAATCGCTATGGAAGCGCAACCTGATTCAACTCAATCGCATGCCGTTGCCCGGCATAACTCTGCAAGACCGGCTGCGGTTTTTGCACGCCTACCTGAGGACAACAAGACTCACGAGCAGCGAGCGTCGAATGGCGCGCTGGTTGGAACGTAAGACCCGCTTGCGCCGGCAGCAATGTGACGGCGTGGACGCCTCTGGCGATTTTAGACGGCTGATGAGTTGTTCCGAGACTTTACGTGAACCCGCGGATATAGAACGACTTTGATCATGGCCAACATGGATTATCGTGAGGATCGTGAGGATCGCACTCGTTCATAAACGTCTCGATCGGCATGGCGGGACCGAAAGGGACCTTTTTCGAACCGCGGAAGGCTTGCGGGACCTGGGGCATGAGGTTCATCTTTTCTGCAGCGAATATGGCGTCGCGCCGCCGAAGGATGTCGTCGCCCATCGGGTTCCGGTGATTCCTCTCGGCAGAACTTTGCGGCTGTGGAGCTTTGCCTGGTTTGGTCGACGGGCCGTCAGGAAAGCCCAGTATGACGTTGTGGTCGGCTTCGGGCGCCTGCCGCGTCAACATGTCCTACGCAGCGGTGGCGGAACGCACCGCGGTTTCCTTGAGCACATGGGGCAAGCAGGCGGTTTAAGGCGCCGTATCTGGCAAGCGATTAGTCTCTATCATCAAAGTTTATTGGCCATCGAGAAACGGCAATATGACGCCAGGAACTCGAGAAGAATCATTGCTGTTTCAGACCAGGTCAAACGGGATATTATCGACCGATATTCGGTGCCGGCCGAGAAAATCGTGGTCCTCTACAATGGCGTCGATCTGACTCGCTTCCAGCCGGCGAAGCAGACAGAGATTCGAGATCAGATTAGAACTCGCTGGAACATCCCTTGCGATTCTCCGGTGGTGCTGTTCGTCGGGAGTGGCTTTCGCCGTAAGGGCCTCGATCATCTTCTGTCGATCTGGAACTCGCCGAAGCTTGACCAGGTGTTTCTTCTGGTCGTCGGGTCTGACGCGCGTCTCGGCCGCTATCGAGCTCGCGCTGATGTTGTCGCACCCGGACGGATCGTCTTCACCGGCCGTCAAGACGATATCGAGAACTACTACGCTGCTGCCGATATCGTTGCGCTGCCGTCGCTGCAAGAAGCATTCGGCAACGTGGTGCTCGAGGCGTTGGCGGCAGGATTACCCGTGTTGGTGAGCCGGGCTGTTGGCGCCGCCGAGATTGTTCGCGGCTTTCTTTCGGAAGGCGTCGTGGATTTGAATTTCGAACCTGAAAAGCTCGAAGAAAAGCTCTTATGGCTCCTGGAAAAGTCCAAGGACCCCTGTTGCATGCGGCAGGCGAGGAGTCTCGCCGAAGAATACTCTTGGGAATACCACTTTCTAAGGCTCGAAACTTTGCTGAAGGAAAGTTGTCGAAGTTCGGTTGGTGCCGATACCTGAATTCAATTTCGAGACCCGTGACGGCGCGCGGATGTGGATCTCGCCAGCGTATGGGGACGCGCAGTTCGCCGACTCGCTGAGCGACCCGGACCGCTTGCTGAGCGACACCGGTTGCCATGTCATCAAGGACGAGAAAAAAATGAAAGTCGGTCATTTGACAGTCAATATCGGTGGCACTCCTCGGTCACTCTATATAAAGCGATATAATGCGTTTTCGCTTCGATACGCGCTCGTCTCCAGTGTTGTGAAATCCGGCGCCTTGCGCTCGCTTCGAGGTGCTCTGGCTCTTTGTAAAGCCGGAATACCGTCAGTGACTCCGGTGGCGGCGGTGGAAAACCGCCGCTGCGGAATAGTTTATAAAAGTTTTTTTATCTCCGAAGAGATCCTGGATGCGAAAACCGCCGATGCTTACTGGAAAGAGGACTTGCAGAACCTTAAAGGACGCGGAGGTTTTAACCGCCGGCGGGCGTTTCTAAGACAACTGGCCGGAGTCTTCCAGCAGCTTCACGCGCAGCAGATTGACCATGGCGACCTCAAGGATGCGAATATCCTTGTGCTGGCCGATCCAGACGGTCGATCGATTCGATTATTTCTCCTCGATCTCGAACGTGTACGACGATACTCCCGGCTGAGCCAGCGCCGGCAAGTAAAAAGTCTCGTGCAATTATACCGCACCTTGGGACGACACGTGCCACGGCCGCAGCAACTGTTGTTTCTCAAATCTTACTTGGGAGCGCCATTCGCGGATCGACGCCTCAGGCGTCAATGGATTCAGCGCGTCGAAGCGGTGGCTCGACGCGTGGAGCACCTCAAAGGCCGCGCGCGATGATCCATGCCTATCTCAAGTAAGATGTTTTGATGAGGCGAAGGATCCCGTGCCGACGCAAGCCTGGAAGAAGCCCCTAGTCTCCGTCGTCATTCCTGCCTTTAACAATGCCACGCTCCTTCGAGAAACCCTCGACGGCGTCAAACGCCAGACCATGAATGATCTCGAGATCATTGTTGTTGACGACGGCTCCACGGACGATACGGCAGAGGTTGTTAAAAATTACGATTCGCAAATCGTCTACCGTTATCAATCCAACAAGAGGCAAGCGGCAGCTAGAAACAACGGCGTCAGTCTGGCGCGAGGCGAGTATATCGCCTTTTGTGATCACGACGATGTTTGGAATGACCGTCACTTGGAGTCGTTGTTGCATTGCTTCAAGTCTCATCCTGGCACAGGCATGGCCTTCGACAACGTAGAGTTTTTTGGAAACGGGGTTGCGCCCCGGCTGTTTCTTAAACCCCGACTAACGAAGTCCCTGAACTACAAAAAGATCAGCCTGAATTTTTTGCTCTGGAAGTCGCCCATAGCGTCCATGTCCGTCGTCATGTTTAAGAAAAACTGTTTTCACAAGATTCGAGGGTTAAGCGAGAAAGTGGGCATCATGGATGATTTCCACTTTTATGTTCGAATGGCGGCTCGCTGGGAGTTGCGTTACGTGGATTATGTCGGCTGCAGGAAGCGCATCAGTGACGCTAATTTATCGCGGCGGACGGCGAATTTGAAAGAACTGAATGTGGTTTACCTCGAGGATATCCGCTGTAATGATCCTGAAGTGGCTCGAGCGGTCGGCGCGCTTAACCTCAGGCTGCGTTTAGCGAGGAAGTACTTCAAGCTCGGCCGCTTTTATTCGGAAACCAACCAGCCGAAACTGGCTGCGGAGATGTTCTGGAAGGCCTACAAGACCAATTTTCTTAATCCCCGATATCTTTATCACTATGCAAAGACGACGGAGGTCTGAGAAAGGCCGTGGCGGCAGAGCTGAAATATGAATATGGCGTGGAAGATCAACTTCATAAGCCTTACTCCATCGTCGCGAAAGTTTATAAATTGATCCCCGACGGCTGCGCTGTTCTGGACGTGGGATGTTATACCGGACGGTTCGGCGCGCTACTTAAAAAGAAAGGTTGCCGCGTCGCGGGTATGGAGATCAATCCCACAGCTATAGAGCGAGCGAAACTCGTGCTTGATGAGGTCACGCTTGCGGATGTGGAAAGCGACAACAGTTTTTATGGGCTTGAAAATAAGTACGACGTTATCCTCTTCCTCGATGTTCTCGAACACTGCCGCCATCCGGAAGAAGTCCTGAAAGGCGCCCAAACCGCGCTGACGCAAAACGGTTTTGTCGTTGCGTCGATCCCGAATATCGCCAATTGGTCGGTGCGCAAAAATCTATTGTTGGGCAGGTTTGACTACGAACCGATGGGGATCATGGACGAGACGCATTTAAGATTCTATACAATCGAGACGGCGCGGAAACTTTTTTACGATGCGGGATACAAAATCGAACTGATGGAGCACCGCTACAGCTTTCCGTTTTTTCGCATTCGGAAGTTTCTCGGCGGGATGCTGGCTAAACTTCTGGGCCCCCGCCTGCCCGGGCTGTTCTCGTATCAGATGGTCATTAAAGCGCGCCCCCAAGCCGTGGGCTAAATTGAAGGAACGGCTGAGCTGCACGATCGTATGCGCCAATTTGTAAGAGACTTTTGCCGAATATCCGAAGAGCTCTTAAATCTCGAAGCGCCCGTGGTTGAGCTCGGCTCGTATCAGGTAGAGGGGCAGGAGGGCTTTGCCGACTTGCGGCCCATCTTCGGCACCAAGCAGTACATAGGATGCGATATGAGGGCGGGCCCCGGAGTTGATCGAGTCGAAAATCTGCCCAAGTTGTCATTCGCGGATGGGTCCGTCCCTACGATCGTCTGCCTCGACACTCTGGAGCACGTCTTCGAAATCACTGAGTCGATCGCCGAGATTTATCGCGTGCTTTCGGACCGGGGTGTTTTTCTAGTATCATCGATCTTCAACTTTCCGATCCATAGTTATCCCCACGACTTTTGGAGATTCACGCCAGAATGTTTCGTCCGCTTGTTGGACATTTTTTCCTGTCAATTTGTGGCTTCCCAAGGAAGTGAAACCTCACCCCATACGGTGTATGGCATCGGGTTCAAGGGTCGTAGCGCGGAGGAAATGGCGCTGTGCCTGGGTCGGTTCGAGGAGGCATTCCGAGCTGTCATGCTCCGGCATCTTCGGAATGATGTGGAGACATTTATCAGCAAAAGGATCGCCCGGCGCGGACGCGCTCGAATAGCATGCGCTTATCTTTATTATATTTGGCGCCGGCAGCGCTATGAATGTGACCGCAAGCAGTTCTATCGCCTGACGACCAGGTTTAAATGACCGCTGTAAGATAAAACGATTCCATGGGCTGGGATCGGGCAGCGTCGCCAAAACCCGCGAAAGTAATCCGCGACGGACTTCGTTGGCGCTTGACCTATGAAAAATCCGAGCTGTGGAGAGAGAATACCTGGTTTCGGGGTGCCTTTTGGCAGCACCCTCATGACGGTCAGAGCGGGAACTAACCTCGGCGCATGCCATTCCAGAACCACGGAAGCCCTTCATCGACCAAAACATCTTAGGGCGCTGAGTGTCTCCGGAGCATTACGTGAAAAGTTTCAGTCTACTTGTTCCGACGTGCAATCGGAAAGAAAGTCTCCGCAGGCTCTTGGAAAGTATCGGCCGCATGGAAATTCCAGATTCGGTGCAAGTGGAATTGATTGTGGTCGACAACGGCTCGATCGATGGGACCGCGGAAATGCTCCGACAGAAAGGACTTCGACCGGCCAACGTTTCTTTTGCGGCGCTAACGGAGCGACGTCCAGGCAAGGCTAGCGCTCTTAATCGGGGGCTTGCCTGCGCAACGGGCGATTTTTTTCTCGTTCTCGATGATGATGTCGTCATCGATCCCGACCTTGTGGTCCGACACTTGGAGGGTTACCGTTCGATGCCATTCGATGCTCTTCAGGGACGTATTCTGCCGGGCGTCGACTCTGAAGGTCGGCCCGCCGATCCGCTGCATTTACAAGAGTATAATATTCCGCTGGTCGATTACGGTTGTGATTATCGCAAAATTCGCGGTTTGACCGGAACTAACATGTCATTTAAACGCGAGGTGCTCGCAAAGGTTGGTTGTTTTGACCCCCGGCTCGGCCCTGGAGCATCGGGCTTTAGCGAGGACACGGAATTCTCCCGGCGGATCCGGAAAGCCGGCTTTACAATCGGGTACACGCCCCACGCCATTGTTTACCATGAACTCGATCCCAGGAGGTACGGACGAGGATACAATCGTATGGTTGAGTATCGAAAGGGAGTAAGCCGCAGCATCTACCGACGTGACCCCATACTCTTTCGAGTCATTCCCGATTTGCTGGCCAATTGTGTTCGCTACGGGATCTACAACTTGTTCGGCCTAAGCCAAAAGGTCTATAAGACGGAGGGACGAATCATGAAGTCTTGGGGCTATCTGGCGGGTAAGTTTCGCCGTCCCACCACAGCGATCTCGGACATCGGCACCTAGTGACTCAAATCATGCTCAATTCGCCCGCTGTATCGGTTATCCTCGCCGCTTATAACCGTGCCGAATTCCTGCCGCAGACCGTCGAAAGCATTCTATCGCAGCGCTTTCAAAACTTCGAGCTGATTGTCATCGATGACGGTTCGACGGACGAAACGCAAAGAGTCTTGGTGCCCTATGCAAGCCGCATCAAATATCTCTATCAGCAAAACCGCGGGCCGTCAGCGGCGCGGAATCTAGGCATGCGTAACGCCAGAGCCGAATGGCTTGCATTTCAGGATTCCGATGATCTGTCTCTGCCCAACCATCTGCTGACCTTGCACGATTATGTGAGAAATCATCCCGACTGTGGCATGGTATTCGCCAACGGCAGTTATCTCGAGGGGCCCGCGCACAACCGAGAAACTATCATCCCCGAAGCCAAGTCGCGCCGTTTGATGGCGCGAGGAGTGCAGTTGGAGGATCTTTTCGACAAAAGTATCGTGCGCTTGCAGGCCGCGTTGATGTCAAAACGATGCTACCAAGAGGTCGGCGGCCATGACGAGAGTTTGCGAATCTCGATGGATTTGGATTTGGCGTTTCGAATCTGTTCCCGCCACCCGATCGCGTACATTGACGAAGTGGTGTTTTCTTACCGCAAGCATTCGGGCAACATCAGCGCCAATCAAGAGCTTCGATTAATCGAGAACATTCGCGTCATCGAAAAGCTTCTGGAATACAACGGTACCGCCGAAGCCTTGCTCGGTGCGGGCCGTGTCAGATCGCGGCTGGCATATCGCTATTATCGGCTTGCCAAAGCAAGATGGAAGCAGGGGGAGCAGGCCCGGGCTCGGGAGGCGTTAGCGAAGGCGATTCGGCTTCGTCCTTTGTTTCCCAAATATCGCTTATGTCAGATCAGATGGGGTACTATTAAGGAGTTCACAAGTATCTAGACAACAGGGTTGGTTGGACACGAAGGGACGACTCGTTCCAAGCCCAGGCAAAGCGTCCGGGCGTCATCGGCCACCACCCGATCCACGCCCCCGAGTGCCTAATTTTGGGCGTGGGTGGAAAGCGTTCTTC
>JAICHC010000013.1 GCA_025922795.1 Candidatus Binatia bacterium
GATGGCGTACAGCGAAGGAGTCGAACGGTTGTTTCGCGACAAGAGCTCGCCATGAAAGTGATCGCAAGCGCCCAGGATGCCGCGTATGGCTTTGCCACGACTTTTGTCGAACGGCCGCCGCGCTTGCCGTATAAGGCGGTGGAAACCATACTGGCGCAAATCGCCGAGAAGGACCCCCGGGCCAAAGCACACAAGCCCGACGATTTTATCGATCCGATTTTCTACAACGAGCTGGTAAAAAGCGGCTTCTTCAAAAATGCGAGCCGATAACCTCTGCGCGCAGTTGCGCAAACACAACGATCAATCACCGCCGGTGGGATTGAGGGTTGCCATCAAGGCAGTCTCCATTGCCCGCGGCTAGGGCTCAGCGCCCGAGCGGCATCGAAATATGTCGATTAAAGTTAACGGCAGCGGGTGTGAGGCGCCTGTGCATCATTCAGCGGCATCTTCGTGCCGGCACCTGGAGCAAAACGCTGCGCGGGGAAAATTTCTGCAATCAACATGAAAGCGGTCGTCGTTGCACAATTCGGCGGACCGGAGGTGCTGCAATACGCCGAGGTCCCCGAGCCCAAAGCCGGCAGGGGCGAGATCGTTATCAAAGTTCACTCCGTCTCGGTCAACCGCACCCTCGATTGCGATGTGCGCGCGGGCAAATACCCGGTGATGATTCGACTGCCTCACGTGCTCGGCGTCGACCCGTGCGGTGAAGTGATCGAAGTCGGGCCCGGGGTCGATCGATTCAAACTCGGCGACCGCGTCGCAACGATCTCGATCATTTCCTGTTTGAGCTGCAAGCACTGCCGCAAAGGCCTGGAGGCCAACTGCGTGGCGAGCCAACATATCGGTCTGCACCGCTGGGGCGGTTACGCAGAATATGTTGCGGTGCCGGCGCGCAATGCTTTCAAAATTTGCGACAACCTGACTTTCGCCGAGGGTACCGTGATCACTCGGCACTTTCCTATGGCGTTTAATCTCCTGACGAGCAAGACGACGGTGAGGCCTGGTGAATGGGTTCTGGTCATGGGCGCCGCCGGCGCGCTCGGTAGTTGTTGCGTGCAAGTGGCGAAACTCGCCGGTGCTAAAGTCATCGGTGCCGCTGGTACCGATGACCGAGTTGCTCTCGCCAAAAGCTACGGCGCCGATTTCGGTATCAACTACCGGACTCACGACCTTGCCGAAGAAGTTATGAAGCTGACCGACGACGAAGGCGTGGAGGTCGTTTGCGAGAATATCGCCGACCCGACGCTTTGGAGCGGCGCATGGCGCAGCCTTGCGATCGGCGGGCGCTTGGTCACCGCCGGTGCGCATGGCGGCGGAGCCGTGACGCTGGATGTGAAATCACTCTACCTCCGCCGCCTCAGCATTCTCGGTGCCGCCGGCACCAATCCGCCCGATGTCGAACAAGCCCTCGCCGCCGCGCGTGCCGGAAAAATTCGCGCTATGGCTCACCGCATCCTGCCGCTGCGCGCAGCGGCCGATGCCCATCGCAGCGTTGAGCGGAATGAGATCGCCGGAAAGATTATCCTCGCGCCGTGGCCAGACTGACGGTCTCAACGGAATAGCCTACTTTGAGTAGAGGAAAATTGTTTCACCGCAGTGTTCCACAGACAGATTCCATTCGCACCCTGCCCATTCCGGGCTCGCGATCATCCTGAGCGATTCGCGAAGCACCTGCTTTTTCTGCTGTGCTTGGATTGATCTGGATCCGCCGAAGATCAGCCTAAAGCCGATTTATCGTCGCCTCCGCCTGCTCTCAGTCTGCCAGCAGAAGATGAAGGACTCGCCATTTACAGTATTCAACCGGCCGTGATAGAAACCCGATTAACGAACTTGAGGAGGTTAGCTATGGCAGAGATCGTTTCGATGATTGGCATCACGCATAATCCATTCATGCCGCGCCTGTTCAAACAACCGCAGCAGCCGCCTGGCGCCGCAAAAGTCAAAGAACGAATCGCCATGATGCGCCAAAAGCTCGCGACAGCAAACCCGGACGTGCTCGTCTGCATCGGCAACGATCACCTGCATCAATTTTTCATGGACAACATGCCGGCGTTTATGATCGGCAAGATGGACCAGTACGACGGCACGTTTTACGACGAGGTGCGCGAGTTCGATTTGCCGCAATGCAAACTTCCCGGCGATGTCGATGTCTCCGACGCGATCCTGGAAGGCGCTTTCGACCGCGGGGTCGATTTCGCTTACTCCAACGAACTGACCATCGACCATTCGATCATCGTTCCGATGATGTTTGTCCGCCCTGAAATGGACATTCCGATCGTGCCGATCTTGACCAATTGCATCGCGCCGCCGATGCCGAGGCCGAAACGCTACTTTGAAGTCGGCAAAGCGATCCGCGCCGCGATCGACAGTCTCCCGACCAACAAAAGGATCGGCGTCCTCGTCAGCGGCCACTTGTCGCTCGAAGTCGGCGGACCCAAGCAATTCGAGCGCCGTCTCACCGACCCCAGCTTCGATGCCGCGGCCGTCGGCTGGATCGTCAACGGCGATATCGAAAGCGCCGCCGCAGGCTGCACTCCCGAGAAGATGATCCAGTCGGGCAACATGACCAGCGGCTATCTGAATTTTTTGATGATGATGGGCGTGGCGAACTCGTCGAAACCCTCCTACGCCGAGGGACTCGACGCGGGATTTCCGGCGATACCGTTTTTTAGCTGGGACCAACACGTGTAGGGAGAACGCATCTGAATTCTTGAAGGGAAAAGGAAGCGTTGATGGATTTCAAGGTGCTTGCGACGGTTTTCATGTCTGTGTTCGTTGCCGAGCTCGGCGACAAAACCCAGCTCGCCACCATGCTGTTCGCCGCGGATCAGGATGCGAGCAAGCTCACCGTATTTGTCGGCGCCGCGCTCGCTTTGGTTATGACATCGGCAATCGGCGTTTTGGCCGGTTCAGCGATCTCCCAATACGTCAGTCCGAAAGCCCTGCAATACCTAGCGGGTATTGGATTCATCGCGATTGGCCTCTGGACATTGGTAAAGGCTTAGAAAGGAAGTTTCATGAGCAAATACCTGATGAACAAGCTTATTCACTTGGTCAACATGAACGAAGAGGCGGAAAAACAATACACTGTCCGGCCGCGCGAGTTTGTCGAGAGTTGGGAGAAAACGCAAAAGCTAAAACTCGAGCCGGAAGAACGCGAAGCGCTCGCGACCAAAGACTATGGCAAACTTTACGCTCTCGGCGCCCATCCGTTCACGCTCTGGAGTTTTACCGAGGCCGTGTGGGTGCACGAGAAGCCGCGCGAAGAGTTAGTCGCGGATTACAAAGCGCAAGCGGCAAAGGCGGGCTATCCCGATTTTAAGACGTGACAGACGGAGGCAGGAAAAACAATATAGTTTGTTAGCTCCTTCCGAGATGAACGATCATTGAATCTTAAACCGCTGGGTCGCACACGTGCGGTAAGGTGTCGCACGACAAGCGTGAAAAACTTTCACGCCCCGCGGGCCCAAGACGAGTCTTAAATATTTCTCGAATAAGTCATTCGGCCGGAAATGCGACTCGACAGCTCGGTGCGAAATAGCGTGATTTGCATCAAACATTCTCGCCACGGCCACGTCGGCAAGCAAATCGATTTGCGATAATTCACACAAACATTTGCATCGCCGGCGTCGTTCTTGTATCGTTCGCGGGTTCTCGTTAACTCGCGATGTGGACGATCACTGTAATTTTTGTCCTTTTCTTGGCAGTCGCAGGCAATTTCGGTTGTGCCTCGACCGCGCGTCTGAATCATCGCAGCGTGCCGTCGGCCGATGAAATTCCGACCGCAAGCCCCCTCGCCGACGATCATTCTCGTCCGCCGTTTGATATTCCCGCTTCGGAATTGGCCCCGAATGCTGCGCCGGAAGGTTCGTTGCCGGAGCTGGAGGGGCCAATGATTACGCATGACCTCGATCCGACAAGCGTCCCGGAGCCCACGCTGCAGACGACCCAGCAGCCCGCTGAAAGTCGAGAGGGAAACAGCCCATCCAAGGATTCATCGCGCGATCAAGCCATCGCCGACAATCGCTTGTTGGAATTGCTCGATCGGGAGCTTGATAAAGCCGTCGAACAGCCGAGCGAATCACGCCGCCTGCAGTTTTCGCAAGAAGTCATCGATCATCCGAAAGTGCGCCATTTCGTGAAATACTACTCGATCACCGCAAAAAACGCTTTTCACGAAATACTGGAACGTTCCGGTAAATATATGCCGATGATCGCCAAAGTGCTCAAGCAGGAAGGCCTGCCTGAAGAGCTTGGTTATCTTGCTTTACTCGAAAGTGAATTCATCGTGAACGCGAAATCGCCGAACGGCGCGGCGGGCTTATGGCAATTTATTGCGTCGACGGCGCGGCGATATGGATTGCGGATCGATCGCTGGGTTGACGAGCGGCGCGACCCGGTCAAGTCGACTCGCGCCGCAGCCGCCTATCTCAAGGATCTGCACGATTACTACGGGCGCTGGTTTCTCGCGACCGCCGCATACAATGCAGGGCCCGGCAAGGTCGACAAAGCCTTACGACAGAGCCGCGCGAAAGACTTTTGGAGCCTTAGAGCCAAAGCCCGGCTCAGCGAGGAAACGCGCAATTTTGTGCCGAAATTCATCGCGATTGTTTTGATTGCAAGCGACCCGCAGAAATATGGTTATGACGAGCTGGTTTACCAGCCGCCGTTGGATTATGAAGAGGTCGAGATTGCGGCGCCGATAAAGATTGAATCGCTCGCCAAGCTGGCGGAAACCAGAGTATCGACGATACGAGATTTGAATCCCGCGCTCCTGGGCCATGTCACGCCGCCCGGTGAATCGGTCTATCGTTTGAATGTACCAGTCGGACAAGCGTCGACGTTTCTCGCCAAGCTCAACGACAACTTGTCGGAGAAAAACCGCGAGCCCGTCGAAGTCGTCACTCACCAAGTGAAAAGAGGAGAGACCCTGTTGTCGATCGCGCGGCGTTACGGACTGACGGTGCGCGCGCTCATGGAATTCAACGGACTTAAAACCGCGCAGATAAGGATCGGCCAGAAATTAGCAATCCTGTTGGAAGGATTTCGCGGCGCGTTACCGCGGACTCAGTCGCGCTTCTCGATCGGCAGGTAATCTCGCGGCTCCGCGCCCAGATAGACTTGTTTCGGACGCGCCAGCTTCTGATCTGGATCGGTCAACATCTCTTCCCATTGGGCAATCCAACCGCTGGTCCGTGGAATCGCAAACAAGACGGGGAACATATCCATCGGCAGGCCCATCGACTGATAAATCAGGCCGGAATAAAAATCCACGTTCGGATAGAGCTTTCGTCGGATGAAATACTCGTCCTCGAGCGCGATCCGCTCCAGTTCCAAGGCGATTTCAAGCAGTGGATTACGCCCTTTAACTTCGAAAACCTGGTCGGCGATTTCTTTGATGATCTTGGCGCGGGGATCGTAATTCTTATAGACCCGATGACCGAATCCCATGAGGCGCCCCTCGCCGCCTTTGACTTTCTTGATAAATTCGCCAACCTTACTTTTCGCGCCGATCGCCATCAGCATCCGCAGCACGGCTTCGTTGGCGCCGCCGTGGAGCGGTCCGTATAGTGCCGCCGCCGCCGCGGCCACGGCTGAGTAAGGGTCCACTTGCGAGCTTCCTACGCTGCGCATGGCGTTCGCGCTGCAGTTTTGCTCGTGATCGGCGTGCAAAATAAACAGGATGTCGAGAGCGCGCTCGAGCACGGGATGCGGTTTATACTTGAGATCGGTCATCTTGAAAAGCATGTTAAGAAAATTTCCGGTGTAGCTCAGGTCGTTGTCGGGGTAAGAGTAGGGCAATCCGAGACTGTGCCGATAGGCGAACGCCGCCAAGGTGGGCATCTTGCTGATCAAACGGTAAGTCTGATCGTGGCGCGATTTGACGTCGAAAATCCTCTTGGCCTCGGGATAGAAGGTGGAGAGCGCGCCTACCGTGCTCACTAAAATTCCCATCGGATGGGCGTCATGGTGGAAGGCGTCGATCAGCTTTTTGATATTTTCGTGAATGATCGAATGAAATGTGATGTTGTGCGTCCATTCCTCAAGCTGTGATTGGGTCGGCAGCTCGCCGTAAAGAATCAGGTACGATGTTTCCAGATAGGTGCTCTTCTCGGCGATCTGTTCAATCGGATAGCCGCGATAGCGCAGGATGCCACGGTCGCCGTCAATATAAGTGATCTTGCTCTGGCACGAGGCGGTGTTCATGAACCCGGGGTCGTAGCTGACAAGTCCGTCATCTTCGTCGACTTTGATCTGAAATAAATCGGTCGCCTTGATGGCGCCGTTCTTGATCGGAATGTCGTACTTTTTGCCGGTTCGGTTATCAATAACGGTCAATGTGTCTGAAGCCATCGTATCAACCTTTCACCTCGACCTTGGCACGATTCTTTTTAGACTATCCCCCTGCCTCGGTCAACTCCGTGTCCGCCCGGCTAAGACACGATGCGCCAACTGATTTTCCACCGTGCCGCCGACTTGTCGAAACACACCATCGTCGCCGGAAAAAACTCCACGACGACCGTTTCGGGGTCGTTGCTGACAAGTAATCCGGCGAGCCGGCTCATAAAAGGCAGATGACCGACCAGCAGAATCGGGTCTGTGGCAAGGTCGATCTCAGCTCGAACTGCCGCCGGATCGTTCTCGGGGAGTAAGCCGGAGAGTTGCGCCGTGCCCAATGTGGGCTTGACGTGCTCGGCCAAAATTTCCGCGGTCTCTTGCGCTCGCAAGATCCCGGAATGGTAAATCGCCGAGACCTGAACCTTGCGCTCCAGTGCCAACCGGGCGGTCTGTTCGACGCGTCGCCGGCCCTCGGAAGACAGCGGCCTTTGCGGATTTTCCGCGGCGGAGACGGCATCGCCGTGCCGCACTAGATAAAGATTCACACTAACGATGACCTCGCGATCGGTATCGGGAGAATTCAGATGCAAACGCGGCGAGTGTCATCCGCAACTTGCGGTCAGCGATGAGCGCAATCACTCGCGCGAGGACTTCGTTTCATCGTGGTTGCAAAAGACCCTCGTTGATATAGTATGCCGATCAGAAATTTGCAATCTCGTCAGGCGACGCGCGTCCGGTAGCCGTGATCGAATTTCGCAAGGTCAACAAATGGTTCGGCTCGCTTCACGTCCTCAAGGACATCGACCTCCTCATTGAAGCGGGAAATGTCGTCGTGGTTTGCGGGCCGAGCGGCGGCGGTAAAAGCACTCTGATCCGCTGCATCAATCGGCTCGAAACGATTCAATCCGGGGACATCATCGTCGATGGGCGATCGCTTTGCGATGCGCGCCTGAACACGGCCAGCTTGCGCGCCGATGTGGGCATGGTTTTTCAGTCTTTCAACTTGTATCCGCATATGACCGTCATGCAGAATATCACCCTGGCGCCAACCAAGGTGAAAGGCCTGTCCGGCGCGGAGGCGAAAAAAATCGCCGCTCAACTGCTCGAACGAGTCGGCATTCCAGACAAAGCCGGCGCGTATCCCGCCAATCTTTCCGGCGGCCAGCAGCAACGCGTCGCGATCGCGCGCGCGCTGGCGATGAAACCGAGGATTATGCTGTTCGACGAACCGACCTCGGCACTCGATCCGGAAATGATCAATGAAGTTTTGGAGGTCATGACTGGCCTCGCTCGCGACGGCATGACGATGGTCGTGGTAACGCACGAGATGGGCTTTGCTCGCCGGGTTTCCCACAGAGTGGTTTTCATGGATCAAGGGCAAATCATCGAAGCCAACGACCCGGAGAAGTTTTTTGCCGCACCGGAATCGCCTCGCGCGCAGCAGTTCCTAAGCAAGATTCTGTCACATTGAGGAGAGATCGATCATGAAGCGCCCTCTGGTTTTCATCTGGCTCGCGGTGATTTTCTGCGTTGGCAACGTCCCCCTTGTCGGCGCAGAGAACACCTTGGCGAAAATCGACAAAAGCGGCAACCTGACCATCGGTACCCGCCGGGGATCGCCGCCTTTCGCCTACGTCAATCCCAACAATGAATGGGTTGGTTTCTCGATCGACTTGGTCGAAAAGGCAATCATTCCCGCGCTGAACAAAAAACTAAACAAGCAAATAAAGCTCGAGAGAAAGGAATCGACCCCGCAGACCCGCATTCCATTGCTGACCGCAAATGCCGTCAATCTTATCGCTGAAACCATGACCGATACTCAGTCGCGTCGCGAAAGCGTCGATTTCAGTTTGACCTTTTTCGTTACCGGCGCGCAGTTTCTGGTCAAAAAAGGCAGCCCGATAAAAGGCATTCAATCGATCGCAAACCAGCGCATCGCGGCTCAGCAAGGCTCGACCAACGCGAAGATCATCCGCGCCCGCGTGCCGAATGCCAAGTTGCTCGAATTCCCCGATCAACCGGCGGCCTTTCAAGCACTGGCTCAGGGACAGGTGCAGGCCTATACCAATGATGGCATCCAGCTCGCGGGCTTGCGCGCCAAGGCGCCAAAGCCGGATGATTGGGCCATCGTCGGTGAATTTTTCTCCTATGAACCTTACGGCATGGCGATGCGCAAAAACGATTCGGATTTTCGTCACGTGATCAACGTCGGTCTGATGGACGCCATCGAATCGGGCGTTTATTTTCAGCTTTATGAAAAATGGTTCGGGCCCAAAGGCGAAGTGCCCTACCCATTACCCGCCGAAACCAAGCGTTTCCTGCAGATGCAAGTCGTTCCGAAATGAAAAGCAGGCCGCCGGCGATAGGCACCCGGAAATTGTCGACGTTGTAATCGCTGTTCAGGCCTTGCCCTTCGCCTGAGGCTCACTGCCGCACATTCGCTGAATGAATTACCAGTTCAACTGGAGCGTCCTGTGGAGCGGCCAGACCGGCGTATGGCTGCTCCAGGGCCTGCTTGTCACCCTGGAGATTTCCATCCTTGGCTGGCTGCTGGCGGTGATGCTCGGCCTTTTCTCCGGCGCGCTGCGCACCGTGCCGATCGCCCCGATGCGTTGGCTGGCCGCCGCTTACGTGGAATTCTTCCGTAACGTTCCTTTGCTCGTGTGGATGTTTTTCTGGTACTTCGGTATTTCACCGCTGTTGCCACAAGTTTTGCGAGATTGGTTGCTCGAGCACGGCGCTGAGTTTTCGGCGGGCGTGTGTGCTCTAGGTTTTTATCACGGCGCGCGATTCTCCGAAGTGATCCGCGCCGGCATCCGCTCGATTCCGAAAACCCAGTTTGAAGCCGCGCTCTCCACGGGACTGACGATCGCGCAAGCCTACCGACTGATCATCCTGCCCATCGCCTTGCGCTTAATTCTTCCACCGGCGACCAACGAGACACTCAATCTGCTCAAGAATTCCTCCGTTGCCTTGACGATCGGCGTAGCGGAATTGACCTTCCAAACGCGCCAAATCGAAACCTACACGGCAAAAGCATTCGAAGCGCTTGCTGCCGGCACGGTGATTTATTTGGCGCTCTGCCTGGCAATCGCCGCCGCCATGGCCCGCATCGAGCGGCGCGTGGCGATACCCGGGATGATCAGCCGCGGCCGCACCGGCGGGGGCTAAAAATGGACTTTCAAGTCATCGTCGATAATTTTTCATTTCTCATTCTCCAGGGCTTCATCGGCTTCGGTCCATTTGCCGGCGGCACTCTGCGGCTGGCGCTGCCGGCCATCGTGCTCGGTTTTGTTCTTGGCACGCTCATCGGGCTCGCGCGGCTGGCCCGGTCACCTTGGATCAGTTTACCCGCGAAAATCTACGTGGAGTTCTTTCGCGGCGTGCCGTTAGTCATGGTGATTTTCTGGTTCTGGTTTATCATTCCCGCCCTGCTCGGACGGTCGCTGCCGGAATACTCCGTCGCCCTAACCGCCTTCGTCATCTTCGAAGCCGCCTACCTAGCGGAGATCGTACGCGCCGGAATTCAGTCCGTGCCGCGCGGTCAACTCGAAGCCGCGACAGCGACCGGTCTTCCAGCCACGTCGATGATGGGTTACGTCATCTTGCCGCAGGCTCTGCGCAACATGATTCCCGCTTTGGTAACGCAGTTTATTGTGCTCCTCAAAGACACTTCCCTGGCGTCGATTATCGGCTATGTCGACCTGACCAAAGCGGCGCAAATCGTCAATAATCGGGAAATCCGTCCGTTCGAGCTTTACCTCTTCATCGCCATCGTTTACTGGATTTGCAGCTACGCGATGTCACGGTATGCCGGACGGTGGGAGCGCAAGCTGGGTACAGATACGGCGTAGTCCTACGGATCCTTTTTAGCTACGGCTTCTTGAAAGCTATGGCCGCGTGCGGTTGACGCCTACAGCGCCGCTCGATAAAGCTTTGATGGATACCACAGTTTACGTCGTCGGACCTGATTGTCGCTGCGTCTTCTCCGCGCCACGCTATGCTCTTTGTTAAGAACACGCCCATTAATCAGATTCTTTCGATGGCCGAGATGATCGAAGTCATCGAGGACACGCTTAAGGAAGTCGCCCTCGGGCGCGGTTTCGATCTGCCGAGGCGGAGAATCCATCATCCGAACCGGATGATCTTCGGCCTCCTGCCCGGCTCGGTCCATGGCGCCATGGGCGCATACCTTCAAACCGATCTGGACCGGCGCATTCATCACGAAACGGTCATTCTGTATGACACCGAAACGGGCGAGCCGCTGATTCTGTTTCAGGATTGTTCGATCAACGAATCGCGGACCGGCGCCGCCGGCGGACTCGGCGCGAAGCATCTAGCCCGCGCGGGTGCTAGCCGCGTCGCAGTCATCGGCAGCGCGGTTCACGCCCAAACCCAGCTCGCCGCCGTCGCCGCCGTCAGAAATCTGACGCAGGTCAAAGTCTATAGTCCGACCATCGAGCACCGCACGGACTTCGCTCGTAAAATGAGCCATCAACTAGGAAGGGAAGTATCGACCGCGGCCGAGCCGCAGGAAGCCGTCGACGGCGCGGACATTTTGATTGCCGCAACCAACTCCAACAAACCTGTCATCAACGGGAGCTGGCTCACGCCTGGAATGCACGTGACCTCGATCGCCAACGGCGATAAGACCCGCACGCGCCAGGAAATCGACGAGGAAACGTTGCGGCGCGCCGATCCCATCTTCGTCACGTCAAAGGAAACCGTTTGTGTCAACGAGAGCGACGTCTTCCGCGCAGTGCGCGATCAGATTATCTCGTGGGAGCGCGTCCATGAAATTTCCAGTCTGCTCCTCGGCGAGACTCCCGGTCGAACCAACGACCGACAAATCACCTTGTTCAAGCTTCAGGGTACCGGGATCATGGATGTAGCCATCGGTCTGCGCGCCTACGAGCGCATCAAAGGCGGCAATCTCGCGCTCAGGCTGTAAACCCCTTCGCCCCAGGAACAACTCGCGCACGTTACGACATGCGGGTGATCGGCGCGCGGCGCGTGCAAAAGTCCCTCCCTTAAGAATCTGAGCACCCTGGCCATGGGCAATCATCCCATTGTGGAAATCTTATCCGGGCGAATTTTGTACATGACGCGCACCTCCCCAGGCGCGCGGAAAGGATAGCGGTCTTTGTCGAGATATTTCTTGGCCAAGGCGTCGATATGTTCGTCCGCGCCATCCTGCGTAATCTCGTCCACTTCACCGCGAATGGCGATACTGCGATAAGGATTGTCGGGGTCCTGGATCGACAATGCCACCCGCTTGTCGCGGCGCATGTTCTTGTCCTTCAGTCGCCCTTTCGCGGAATTGATGCGAATGTGAGTTCCGTCATAATCGTACCAAACCGGCGTCACTTGCGGGCTGCCGTCCTTCATCGGCGTCGCCAGATGTGCGAACCCGCGCTTGTTCAGGACGTCTCGAAATCCTTCAGGAATGGTCTGCGCCATAAATTCCTCCTTTTTTGAGCCTCCCGTCAGCAAAAATATTTCGGGAGTTCGGTCAAGTGATCGATCAGGACATCGGGCTTGGCGGCGATCAGCTGGCGGCGATCGCCTAGACCGTAGGTCACGCCGCAGGTCATCACAGCCGCGCGCTTTCCCGCCTCCACGTCGATATCACCATCACCGACCATGAGTGCTCGAGGCGCGGCGACGTTGAAGCGCTTCAGGCTCATGACCAAAAGCGCCGGATGCGGTTTCTTTTCCATCGCGCTATCGCCGCCGAAAATCGCGTCGAACTGACCCTCCACTCCCAGGCCTCGCAACACCGCTTCGGTCAAGCGATGAATCTTGTTGCTCACGATCACGCGCCGCTTGCCCTGGAAGTAAGCGAGTACGTCGTGCACGCCGGGATAGAGAACCGTCTTGTCGAGCAGATGTTCCGAGTAGTGTTCGAGAAAGACGCGCATGATGTCACGAAGAGGGTCGCCGTTCCGTTCCGGCAAGGTCTGTTTGAGCAGGTGCTCGACGCCACGGCCGACATGGGCGTAGACCCTCTGCTCCGCCAGCGGCGTCAAATCGAAATGCGCGCGCGTGAAATTGACCGAATCCGCCAGGTCGTGACCCGTGTCTGCGATCGTTCCGTCGAGATCGAACATGATCAGGTCCACGAGCCGTTTCATAGCCATTGATTCAAATTGAATTCCGGCGCGATGTCAATGTCGGCGGCGCCGCTTTGCTCTAACGCGATAAACTGTGTACTTTAGCGCAAGTTCTTCGAACGATCAGCTTACCCGGGAGGTTATTGATGCAGCGAAAAACTCGATATCTCGTCTCGATCCTCGCTTCAGCTTTGATTTGTCTGCTCGCACAGCGATCCTCAGGCGCAGACAAGTTGAATACTTCGTAAATCTCGACGACGCCCGGTTCTTCTTCGGTTCTGTGGGTCGCCAAAGAAGCCAAAATCTTTGATAAGCACGGCATCGACGCCACCGTCATTTTTATTTCCGGCAGCGTGCGCGGCATTCAATCCATATTGGCCGGGGAGATCATGATCGGCGAAGGCGGCGGACCCGGGTTGGCGAGCGCCCGCCTCGCCGGCGGCGACGTGGTTGCCGTCGCGGGCAACGTCAATGTGTTGCCCTACTACCTCGTGTCTCAACCGAGCATCAAGAAACATGAAGAGTTGCGCGGCAAGATCGGCGGCACGCATATCGCCGGCACGACCGCCGAGTTCGCGCTGAAAGTCGGGCTGAAAAAAATCGGCCTCGATCCGCTGAAGGACGTCAATTTGCGCGTCATCGGCGGCGCCATCGAGCGCATGGTGGCGCTGCAGAAAGGCATCGTCAACTTCACCGTGGTCACCGAAGCGGGGAAGGCGATGGCGGAGCGCCTCGGCTATCCGACCGTGGTCGATATGGTCACGCTCAAGATACCGTTCCCGCAAAACGGCATTTTCACTTCGACAAAATTAACCCGTGATAACCCGGAGTTCGTCCGTCGCTACCTGCGCGCCTATGTCGAAGCGATTCATTATTTCAAGAGCCAAAAGGAAACCACGATCAAGATTATGCAAAAATACTCTCGTCTGAATGACCGCAAGATCCTCGAGGAATCGTGGGACTGGCACGCCAAGTTTATGCCCGAATACCCCTACCCGCCGGCCGACGGTTATCAATTAATTCTGCAAGATATCGCCGAGAAAAATCCCAAAGCGGCCCAGGCCAACGTCAAAGACTACATTGACACACGTTTTATCAAGGAGCTGGAAGACTCGGGGTTCATCAAAAATTTGTCGCGAAAGTAGCTGCAAAAGAAAACCGTCAGTTCCAATCGCTCCAAAGTTCCAATCGTTTCAGTCGTGAACAAAACACGTCTGAACAGCTTGGAACGATTGGAACTACTGAAACCCCTAAAACGCTTTAGAGTTTTTCTCGCGAAGCTTCAAGCACCTGATGCATGGGCTCCAC
>JAICHC010000014.1 GCA_025922795.1 Candidatus Binatia bacterium
AGGGAAAGATCGTCACGGTGGACCCGCTTGTCGCGGGTCCGATCAATTCGGCGCAAATTTTTTTCTACAAGCACCCGGAGCTAGGGCCTGAGTTTTTGCGACGGTTATACACTGAGACGAACATGACCATCGTTCGTGCCAACGAGCAACTGATGGACTGGCTGAGCACCGGCAAGTACGCCCTGGGTTTTGGCGCTAGAGATGTGGACAATGCGATAGCCCAGGGCCTTCCATTGAATCAGTTCTCGCCCGGGCACATGAAAGAAGGAGCCTCTCTGGCTGCCTACAACGGAACATTGAGCTTCTTTAATCGGGCCCCGCACCCCAACGCCGCCAAAGTCGCAACGAACTGGCTTCTGTCACGGGATGGGCAAAGCACATGGCTCGATCACAACGCCCGGACAGTCGGCCAATACGATTCGTTACGAGAAGATATACCGAAGGACAAAGTTTCGCCGCTTTCGCGCCGAACCAAGAGCGGCCAATACCTCTCGATGAAGGGCGAATGGATCCAGGAGATCGGTGCCATTCGCGACATGATCAAGCAGGCGTTGGCAGCGAAATAGGCACAACTGGAGTGATGGAGAGCTGGAGTATTGGGGTCATGGGTTTCAGGATTACCCACGACTCCATGACTCCAAGACTCCCGATCGGCGCGGGAAACTATGCTAAAAATTGCAGTTGCCATTGAGGAGATCTCCGATGAAGCGAAGTAGCGAGCGAATCCTCGTCACCCACGTCGGCAGTTTGGCGCGGCCGAAAGATCTGATGGACATGCTGATCGCGCGAAACGAGGGTAAAGAGTACGACAGCGCCGCGCTGGCCCAACGGACGCGCGACGCGGTGGCGGAAGTCGTGCAAAAACAGATCGAATGTGGCGTCGACGTCGTGAACGACGGTGAATTGGGCAAATCGAATTTTTCTCGTTACACCCGCGAGCGATTGGCCGGTTTCGTGGAGCGCGCCGCCGCTCCGAACTTTAAACCGACCTCGATCTTTGGCCGCGACCTGGCCGAGTTCCCCGACTATTTTAACCGCGGCGGCCGAACTTCCATCGGCCATCACGCGCGCGTGTTTTATTGCGTTGAGCCGCTTCAATACGTCGGCCGGGACGAGCTGAAGTCCGATATCGAAAATCTAAAGGCTGCGCTGCAAGGGAAGCAGGTCGAGGAGGTTTTTCTTCCGGCCGTCGCTCCGGGCACGATGGAGCATTGGATGAAAAACGAGTTTTACCCGACCGCGGAGGCGTACTTGTTTGCCATCGCCGAGGCCATGCGTGAGGAATACCAGGCGATCATCGATGCGGGTTTTGTCTTGCAGATCGACGACCCGGATCTCGCCGACGCCTGGCAAATGCATCCGGAATTGAGCGTGGCGGATTATCGCAAGTATCAGGAGATGCGCATCGACGCGCTCAATCACGGCCTGCGCGATCTGCCGGCCGAGCGGATTCGCTTCCACATGTGCTGGGGCAGTTATCATGGCCCGCACAAGTACGACATTCCCCTGAAGGAGATCGCCGATCTGATCCTTAAGGTTCGCGCCGGCGCCTATTCTATCGAGGCGTCCAATCCCTGTCACGATCACGAGTGGCGCGTGTGGAAAGAGGTCAAATTTCCTGATGGGAAAATTTTGATTCCCGGCGTCGTCGGCCACTATAGCGACTTCATTGAGCATCCGCGGGCGATCGCCGATCGATTAGTGCGCTATGCGAACATTGTCGGGCGTGAAAACGTCATTGCTGGAACCGACTGTGGCATCGGTTCCCGAGTTGGTCATCCGCAGGTCGGGTGGGCTAAGTTTGAGGCGATGGCCGAGGGTGCGCGCATCGCGACGCAAGAACTGTGGGGGCGCTAATCGGCTGGCTCAGAATAATTCACAAGATTTGCGCGCGAGGAGCCTCTCCGGGTCGGTCAATGGGCGTATCGGGGCAGAATTCCATCCGTTCAAGTAGCTCAAATCGTTCCAAACGTTTTGAACGGCTGGAACAGCTTGAACGTTTTGAACCAATTCACTAGCTATAGCTAGAGGGTGCCCCGCTTCCCTAAACTTCTAGCGCGGATTCTCCTCAGTACCTATATAATCGGGCAAAGGTCGAGCCGAGTCACTTGGCGAGTCCCAGAACCTGTTTGCCGTATTCGTTAATCAGCTGTTCGCGTTCGTCGGATGGCTCAAGCTCTTTTAGGCGATTTTCGATTCGGGAGCGCTCTTCCTGTTTAAGCTCGCGCCAGCGGGCTAGTTCCTTCTGCAGTTTCTCTTGTTCTTCCGCTTTGAGCGCCGCCTTGGATGGCTCGTCTGTCGCGCTTTCATCGACCGTCTTGGCGGGAGCCGGTTGCGCGTTGAGCACGACCGCGCGGCTCGGACGGCCGCTGGCGTCATAAAGCAAGGCAAAACTTTTATATCCGATGGTTGAGATCAGCGCCCGAATGGCCGGCTCCAGCGGCTGACGCTGGAGGCGCAGATTAACCATGCGAGCCTCGCTGGGCGACGGGACCACAATTTGAAAACCCGTCTTGGCGTGAATGGCGTGCAGCGCAAACGGCACCGGCGTTTGCTCGAAGTCAACCGATATCTCGCCGTTTCGATAATCCACCCACTGTCGGTAGAAGTCCTCCGCGCCGGTTTGTGCGCCGGCTGTTTCGCATGTTAATAAAAGTACGGTAGCGACGAGGGCCAGGATCCGCGACTTGGTTTTCATGGGTTTGACCTCAGCTAGGGATTTGACAGAGCAAGCTCCGTACCTTCCGGTCCGGCGCCCGCATTATCCCCAAAGGGTCTTTTTAGGCCACCATTCTACTTTAGAGTTTAGAAGGCTGTGCGATTTAGGCCAAAACTGTGCCTTTCGTCTGGCGCTCATGGCTGACTTTACGACGAGCATGGACCGGCCCAGGTCTCTCAGGCTCGGGTTCGTGGCAAGATTTGGAAGATACTAAACGCCGCCAAATCCCTCGTCTTGAGCTTCGGCCAAGAGCCAGGGATCCTTGATCTCGGTGGTCGGGCCTTTGCCGCTGAGCACGTTGACGACTTCTCTCGCGGCGTGAGTTTGGCAGTCGACATAGGATTCGTCGGAGTTGGCGGCCGTGTGGCAGGTGACGATGACGTTGGGCAGCGTGAGCAGCTTGTGATCCGCTGGCAGCGGTTCCGGCTCCGTGACATCCAAAGCTGCGCCGGCCAACTCGCCCGCGACCAGGGAATCGTAGAGCGCGTCGGAGTCGACGAGCCCGCCGCGGGCGCAATTGATTAGAAAAGCGGTGTTTTTCATCGCTTTGAATTGCGGTGCGCCGAACATGTGGCGCGTTTGCTTGGTCAGCGGCGCATGCACGCTGATGAAATCAGAAGTCGCGACCAGTTCGTCGAACTGAACCATCTTGACGCCCATGCTTTCGGCGATCTTCGGATCGAGATAGGGATCGTAGGTCTGCACGTTCAATCTCATCCCTTGAGCGCGCGGCGCGACTTGCTTGCCGACGTGGCCCAGGCCGACGATGCCCAGCATGCGGCCTTGGATGCGATAGACGCGCCCGCGATAGGCGTGCAGCTCGGCGGTATGGCGCCGCCATTTGCCGTCGCGCACGTACTGGTTCATGCGCATGAGCTTGCGCGAAATCGCGATCAATAAGCCGATCGCCTGCTCGGCAACTTCGATCGAGTTGCAGCCCGCCGCGTTACAGATGATCAGGCCATGATCTTTGGCGGCTCTTAGATCCATGCGGTCGACGCCGACGCCGGTGCGGCAAACGACTTTGCAGCGTTTGAGCTGGGCGATGATTTCACGCGAAAGCGGCACCGAACCATGCATAATAATGCCGTCGGCATCTTTGCCCATCTCAACGACTTCGCTGTCGTTAGTCGGCCGGCGGATCGTCATGTCGGCATCGATTTCGGCGAGGATGGGCTTGATCAAATGCACCGGCACGTCGTTACTGCCGAAATACACTACGTGAAATTTGCCCATGTGGGTTAAACCTCCAGTTGATACAAACGAGCTGGATTGTCCCAGAGAATTTTCCGCCGCGCTGCGCTTGAGATGCGATCGTTGCGAATAAGGTCGCCGACCGTGCGATCGGGAAATTTGCCAATGCAATCGCTGTGCGGGTAATCGGTCGCGATCGTCAGGTGATCGGCGCCGACATGTTCGATAAACACCGGTGCGAGCTCTTCGCCGGCTTCACAGCTTGCCCAACACTGGCGCTCGAAGTAAAAGCTCGGGTTTTCTTTGGTCGTTTTGGCCTGCCCGTGGCCTTCATGCTGCCAGTGCTCGTCCATGCGCTCGAGCCAAAACGGCACCCAACCGCAGCCGGATTCGAGATAAGCGACTTTGAGCTTGGGATATTTTTCTAGGACGCCGTCGGCGCACAGGTTCAGGCAAGCGAGCATCTGCTCGAGCGGGTGGCACGCGATGTGCCGGCCGAATTCGCTGTAGCGGTCCGAGCCGGCCTGTGGCAGCACCGTGCGCGCGCCTTCGTGCACGCACATGGCGACGCCGAGGTCGGCCGCTGCTTCGTAAATTGGAAAGTAATCCGGGCTCGAAAGCGTCCGATCGCGCAGCTTGTTCGGCCGCCAGAAGATGCCCACGAGGCCGAGTTGTTCCTTGGCATAACGCAGCTCTTGCACCGCCCGCGGCGGATCTTGGAGCGGAATCAGGCAAACGCCGTAAAGGCGCTTGGGATTGTAGCTACAGTAGTCAGCAACCCAGGTATTATAGGCGCGGCAGATGGCGGCGCTGAGCTCCGGGTCGAGGTCATCGCGCCACATGATATAGAGGCCCAGAGTGGGAAAGAGCACGGAGACATCAACGCCTTCCCGGTCCATGTCGCGCACGTTGGAGGCGGCATCGAAGTTGGAGGCCAAGGCATCGGCAAAAGTCTCGCGCCAGCGTTTGGAGCCGGCGAAGGTGAAGCCGTAATCTTCCTGCTTGGCCGCCTCGCGCATCTTGTCGGCGTCGGAAATCGGCTCGCCGTCGATGAAGCGGCGCGACTGATTGGGTCCCTCGATCTTCACCCGATCGCGAAACCTGGCGGGCAAATATTTTTCGAACAAATCGCTCGGCTCCAACACATGGCGATCGGCATCGATGACCTGGAATCCATCTCTCATACTTAACTCCTCGTCTGAGAACGTGACGAAATACCGGTAACGGTCTTCAGAAATGGTTTTTCATAAATAGGACGAGTTCCTGCAATGAGTCAACACGTGGGCTTAGGAGTCGTTCAAGGTTCAAGGTTCAAACGTTCAACGACAGAGCAGCAAATACGTACATTCGAGATCCCGACCGCGGTGAGACGTAGACGGCCGCAGGGGCCCGTAGTAGGTTGCGATCAGCTATGAACGTCCGTCGCACGCGGCTGGTCACCGGGTTCATTTTGCTTACCTACCTGTCGACTCATCTATTGAATCACAGTCTCGGTTTGATCTCGCTCGAGGCTATGGAGGTGGGGCGGGTCTGGTTCTTGGCGCTATGGCGTAACGCCGCCGGCACGACGGCGCTTTACGGCTCCTTGCTCGTGCACTTCGGACTTGCGCTATGGGCGATTTATCAGCGCCACCATTTACGCATGCCGTTATGGGAAGCGCTCCAACTCGCCCTCGGACTTTGTATTCCGCCGTTGTTGGCCGTCCATTTTGTCGGTACCCGGATGGCGTACGAATGGCATGGCGTCGAAGACTCCTACGCCAAGACCGTGATGACCCTGTGGTATACAAGCCCCGTTCACGGCGTCAGGCAGGCGCTACTGATCGCGATCGCCTGGACCCACGGCTGCATCGGTTTTCATTTCTGGCTACGCTTGTGCCGCTGCTATTCACGCCATGCTGCGCTTTTTTTCGCATTTGCCTTGCTGTTACCGGTTCTGGCGCTGCTCGGATTTGTTCAGGCGGGGCGCCAAATCGAGTTCCTGATCGCCCGCGATCCGGGCTGGATCGACCATATCAAGCAAACGACCAACGCGCTCGGCGCGGGCGAGGGCCAGGACCTCGTTCAGCTGCACGAAGGCATCATTTTTGGGTTTTGGGCTTGCCTGGCGGGCGTGTTGCTCGCCAGGCTCATTCGCCATCTCACGCAGCGCCGTAGCCGAGTACGCATTATGTATCCGCAAGCGCGCGAGGTACAGGTGCCGCGCGGCTTTTCGGTATTGGAAGCCAGTCGCTTCGCGGGCATTCCGCACGCCTCGGTTTGCGGCGGACGCGGCCGCTGCTCGACCTGCCGGATACGGATTACCCAGGGATTTTCCAGACAACCGTTGCCCAGCGCTGCCGAACAAAAAGTACTGCAGCGCATCGGCGCTCCGCCGAATGTCCGCTTGGCATGCCAGCTTCGACCCACGGGCGCTATTGCGGTCGCGCCGCTGCTGCCCGCCAACGCGCAAGCGCGTGATGGTTTCGGACAGCCGGCGTATCTGGCCGGACAGGAACGGACGATCGCTGTTTTATTCGCGGATTTGCGCACCTTCACCGGAATCGCCGAGCACAAGTTGCCCTACGATCTTGTGTTTCTCCTGAACAGCTACTTTGAAACCGTTGGTGAATGCATCACCGGCGCGGGCGGCATGGTCGATAAATTTATCGGTGACGGTGTCATGGCTTTGTTCGGCGTCGAGGCCGGTCCGCAGGAAGGCTGCCGGCAAGCGCTGGTTGCGGCAAGAGGAATGGTCGAACAGGTTAGCCGGCTAAGCGAATCGCTAGCGGACGAGATCGCTCAACCGCTCAAGATCGGCATTGGCATTCACTGCGGTCCAGCGGTCGTGGGACGCATGGGTTATGGGACCACGGTTCATGTGACGGCGATCGGCGATGCCGTCAACGTGGCGAGCCGGCTGCAGGATTCGACCAAGGAATATAATTGCCAGCTGGTCATCTCCGAAGAAGTCGCGAAGCAATCCGGTTTGAACACGATTGAGTTTACCCGTCATGAACTGACGGTCAGGAATCGTAAGGAAGCGCTGATCATCTTCGTCGTCGAGGATGTGGCTGCGCTGGTGACTGATCGAAACGTTGCGATTCGGTGATCGCTGCATACGAAGCTTCTGTGCTTTTGGAGAGGAGCGAAGTGAGACGGGGTGCGTCTTAGGCAGTCTCTTCCCACTCTTTCAAAATCTGGTTTAGTTGCTCGCGGATCTCTGCGTCGCTTTTTGTGAGGTCCATCGGCTTGCCGAAGGGTTGCGGCACGTCGACCCCGCTTGGCCAGTAGACTTCCACCGAATTACCGTCCGGGTCCTGGGCGTAAATGCTCACGGTATTACCATGGCTGACGACGCGATTGATCGGCACGTTGTTGTCGACGAACACGCGGTAGAAGTCCTTAACGTCTTTCAAAGTGGCGCAGCGAAACGAAATCTGCTGAATCACGTTGACGTTGTCTTGGTCGTTGCGCCCGGGCGCCAAAAGAAGCTCGTGGTGTTCCGCCGTTCGATCCTGCGCGGTCATGAACACCGCGCCGCGCGGGCTGCGGTCGCTCACCTGCATGCCCAGAATGTCGCGGTAGAAGGCAACCGAACGCTCCAGGTCGCGAACGTAAAAACCCAAATGACCGAGTGAAGTGACTTTCGGCATAAAACCTCCTGGCGTGGCTGGATTGTTATTTGGACAGGCAGCATTGTCAATGAGCAATCATTGACTTGTAGGGAAGACCGGCCGGTCGCCCCTACGATGGATGCCGTGACGCGCTAAGACCGTAGCCGCGAGAATCGGCCGGCGACGGCGTGGACTGCGTCGTTCACTTCTTGGACGCCGAGCAGGCGGCAGCTCAAATAGAAGGTGAGTGCCGCGAGGCCGATGCCACCAACAACTTGGATCAGCTCGAGCGCAATCCCGCGCAGGGGTAAGGCTGTGACAAGTTCGATGGTGGACCAGGCGGCCAGTGCCATGGGCAGCGACGCCGCGCAGATCCGGAGCACCGTAGAGGCCAATCGGCGCCCTCCCAGAGTGCCCAAACGTCGCCGGATCAAGAACGCGAGCAGCAAAAAGTTTACCAGCGCGACGGTGGAAGTGGAAAACGCCAAGCCGACATGGCCGAACCGGCTGACCAGCAGCGAATTCATCAGGTAATTGACCGCGATCGAACCGAGGCTGATCAGCATTGGCGTGCGCGCGTCGTTGAGCGCGTAGAACGCGGGTGAAAGCACTTTGACTGCAGCGTAGCCGGCCAGGCCGACCGAGTATGCCGCCAGAGCATCCGCGGTTTGCACCGTGTCGAAACCGGTAAACCGACCATGTTCGAACACCAGCGTGACGATCGGCCTGCCCAAAACCGCAAGTCCGACGGCAGACGGGATGCACAACAGAAACACCAGGGCGAGCGAATGAGCGAGGGTTCGGCGAAATTCATCGTAATCCGGATTGACCGTGCTGCGCGAGAGCGTCGGCAGCGTCGCTGTGGCGATGGCAACGCCGAAGACGCCGATGGGAAACTGCATGAAGCGAAACGCATAATTCAACCATGACACCGGCCCGTTGAGCACGGCCCCAGTCGCGGGGTCGACGATGGCCGAAGCAAAATTGGTGTTGACGAAAACATTGACCTGGACCGCGGCGGTACCGATGATCGCCGGTCCCATGAGACGGAAGATCTGGCGCACGCCGGGATCGCTGACGCTAAAGTCGGGACGATAGCTTACCCCGCAGCGGCGCAACGGCGGCCATTGAACCGCCAGCTGCAGGAACCCGCCGATCAGCGTGCCGTAGGCCATGCCGGCGATCGGCGAAAGCCCGAGCATCGGCCCGAGCGAAAAGCCGAGCAGCAACCCGCCAACGATGGAGCCGAGGTTAAAAAAAGCCGAAGCGAGCGCAGGCAGCCCGAAGATGTTAAACGCGTTCAACATGCCCATCGCTTGCGCCGCCAATGCGACCAGCAACAGAAACGGGATCATAATGCGGGTCAGCTCGACGGTAAGATCCGCTTTCCCCGGAACGTCGAAAAATCCCGGGGCGAGCAAGCCGACGATCGACGGCGCGTAAATCCAGGCGACAATCGAAATAGCGGTGATGCAAAGAATGATCAAAGTCGCCACGCGGTTCGATAAGCGCACGGCTTCCTCTTTGCTTTTGCTCGTGAGCGTTTGGGTAAACGTGGTGACGAACGCAGCGGACAGAGCGCCTTCGGCAAGCAGGTCGCGCAGCAGATTGGGAATGCGAAACGCGGTAATGAACGCGTCGAAGTGCAGACCGGCGCCGAAGAAGACGGCAAAGACTTGATCGCGCACCAAACCGAGCACGCGGCTCGCCATCACCGCCAGGCTGATGATGCCGGCGTTGCGCGCGACGCTGGCGCGAGCCTGTTGGGCGCGGTCTCCCTCCATGATTTTTAAGGCGGCTGTTTCAATAGGGTTAGCATGAAATGCACCGGGCGTCGACGCGAAGCGAGAGTGGTATCTAGACTTCTGGTAATTTGTCCGCCAAGAGACAAGCCGCTCCGAGCGCGGTCCATGGGCCTGTGCCTTGTAGGCCGCCACCACCCGTTCCTCTCCGGGACGGCTATTCCACAGCGCCGGGTCACAACGCGACCTTCACGTTCGTGTGCCCGCGCTCTACGCGACTCGCCCCTTGGCGACTTAGTATCAACTCCCAATAAATAGACCGTCAGAGATTCATGATGTCGTAGCAGATTCATGATTGACAGCATGACCGGTGATCGAATAGCTTCGGCATCTGCCGAGAGGCGGAAACGAGGCACTAAACGACTGAAAGATATTGGGCCAGGAACCGGAGGAATCGATGGACGTCACCGCAAAGTTGGCCAAGTTCGTCAGCAGTCTAAGCTACGAAAGCATACCGCCCAAGGCGATGGAAACGGTCAAAATCGCTGTGCGCGATTGCCTCGGCGTCGCGATTGCCGGCAGCCGAGAAGAGGATGCCAAAATCTGTGCCGAGATCGCGCGCCAGGAGAATGCCAAGGAAGAGACCAGCGTGATCGGTCAAAGATTCAAAACTTCGGCGTTAAACGCAGCGCTCGCCAACGGCACCGCCGCACATGCGCTTGATTTCGACCACAGTTTCACTCTCATGGGCCAGCCCACCGCGCCGATCATTCCGGCGATCTTCGCGCTCGGAGAGTCGCTCGGCGCCAGCGGGCGTCGCATGATCGAAGCTTATGTAGCCGGTTATGAGGTGACGGCGAAGATGGTTCATTCGCTGCGCGACAGCACCCATGACGGCTGGCACGCGCCGAGCACCCTCGGCTCATTTGGCGCCGCCGCCGGGTGCGGGAAATTGCTCGGCTTGAGTGCAGCGCAAGTCGAGATGGCGCTCGGCATCACAGCGTCGATGGCCGGCGGCGTAGTCGCCAATTTCGGTACGATGACCAAGCCGCTCCACGTCGGGCTGGGCGCTCGTAACGGCGTGCTGGCGGCCAAGCTCGCCCGGGGCGGTTATACGGCGAACGCGAAGGCGATCGAATCCGGCTTCGGCTTTTACCAAGTGCTCCATCAGGACGCGCCGATTGACGAGCAACCGATCGAGGAAATCGGCCGGTCCTTTTCTCTCCTGAGCGACGGCCTGAGAATCAAGCCTTATCCCTGCGGCGGCCTCACCCATCAGGTGATCGATGCGGTGCTCGAATTCAGGGCGAAACATGGACTGAGCCCCGAAATGATCGAAGCCGTCGACGTCGACGTGGTCAAACACACTTTCGACAGAATCGTCTTCCGCGTGCCCCAAACCGGTATTCAGGGAAAATTCTGCATGCCTTACCTGGTCTCCCGCGCGATCAGCGATGGCAGGATCGGGCTGGATATCTTTACCGACGAGGCGGTACGGGATCAAAAGGTCCTCAAGCTCGCGGAACGAGTGCAGATGCGGCTGGACACAAATTTGAAGAAGATCGACCCGGCCGGACGCCCCTGCCGAGTGACGGTTCGCTTGAAGAACGGCCAGAGCTATACCCGCGAGGCGCAACATGCCAAAGGCGGTCCGGAATTTCCGATGACCGAAGCGGAGCTCGAAGCAAAGTTTTTCGATTGTGCCAAGGAAGCGATGCCGGTCGATATGGCGCAGCAAGCGTTGGATTACGTTGCCAGGCTGGAGACGCTGGATAACATTCGCCCCCTGTGTGAACGTCTGAGCGGATAGACTGCGCGTCACTGCATGAGCAGCCGGCTCAAACAACCTCTATGTTTCCTCGCGCTTAATCGACTCGCATGAGTTTGTGTTCGTGTGACGTGTTCGTGCTCGTAGCTGAATCCACCTCCACGTGCCGTGGCACGATCACGGCCTTTGTGCACCTCGCGTCAATCTAGACGTTATTGGGAGTACTGGAGCGGTGGAGTGCTGGAATAATGGCATGAGACCCATCCTCTTAGATCTTTTGAGCAGCCGCCAGCATATGGCTGGGAAGATCGCTCGGTGCGGTTATCGCCCCTGATTGTTGCCTCAGTCGATGAATTGACGCTATAAACTTTCATGCTCACGCAAACGACAACGGCGAGCTGGGAGGTTGGTTCCCATGCCGATTAGAAGAGGAACGGATTACGTGCGCGCGCTCCGAGACGGGCGCGAAGTGTGGCATGGCGGGCGGCGTATCGCCGATGTGACCACCCACTCCGGATTTACCGGAACGATCAGGACGCTCGCGGACATTTACGACAGGCAACATCGGCCCGAATATCATGACATCATGACTGTCGATCACGAAGGCGAGCGCATTTCGTGCAGTTATTTACCGCCGCGCAATCGCGAACAACTGGCGCGCAAGCGGCGCAATATCGAGCTTTGGTCGGAACTGACCTTGGGTCAGATGGGCCGGTATCCGGAGTTTGTCGCCGAGCTGGTCGTCGGTTTACTTGACTGGACCCATGTTATCGAGAAGAGTAATCCTCAATGGGCGGAAAACGCGCGCGCTTATCATCGCTATGTCAGCCGCAACGATCTCTGTCTGACCCACGCGCTGACCGATCAATATTACGACCGGACCAGGCGCGTGAGCGAGCAGGATGATCCCGACCTGATTCTGCACGTCGTCGGCGAGACCAAGGAAGGGCCGGTGGTGCGGGGGTTGCGCACCTTGGCGACCCTGGCGCCGATCTCGGATGAGGTTTTAGTTTATCCCAACCGGCCGCGCGATCCCGACGAGGCGGGCTATGCGATCGCCTTCGCCATTCCAATGAACGCTCCGGGACTCAAGATCATTTGCCGCGATCTGTACGCCGAGAATGCCGATCCCGAACGTTACCCGTTGACCACGCGTTTCGATGAGGTCGATGCGGCGCTGATCTTCGACGACGTCGTGGTGCCCTGGGAGCGGGTGTTTGTTTACAAGGACGCCAAGCTGCTCGCCGGCATCAATTACATTCATACCTGGGGCCAGTATTCGACCATGTTGCGTTTGGTCACCAAGCTCGAGGGATTTCTAGGCGTTGCCCAGCTCCTGACTCAATATGCCAGACGGCAATCGAGCGCGGCCTCGCAAATTCTTCTTTCGTCACTGATGCAGGATATCGAAATCCTGCGCTCGTGTGTTCAAGCGGGGGAGCTGAGAGGCACCATGAGTCCGGGCGGCACCTGGGCGCCGCTCCTGAGCCCGGCCTATCGCGTTCACAGCATCGAGGCCTCGGATCGCGCCGAGCGGACGATGGAAGGCCTGCTAACCAGCACCCTGATGTTAAGCGGCGGCGCTTCCGATCTCGCGAACGAGGACATCGGGCCGTTGGTCGAGCGTTACTTTCGTGGCGGCGCGCCGAGCACAAAAGAGCACTTGCGTTTGATGGCGGTCGCTGCTGACATGGTCATGAGTCCCTTCGGCAAGCGCAGTCAGCTCTACGAGCGCTTGCAGAGCGGCGAGGTCGACCGAATGCGTCTGCGGCTCTACGGGCAGTACAAGGACCCGAAGCCGACCGAAAGAATGCTGGCATTTGTCAAACAGATGGATAGCGATTGAAGACGACAATCCGTATCGCCATGGCTCATTCACGACGCAAAAAGAAGTTACAGAGACGCTTCGCCGTGCGCCGGTCGCCGATCCACGGGCGCGGCGTTTTCGCTCTGCGGTTGATTCCCAAGGGCACGCGCATCCTCGAGTACAAAGGCGAGCTGATTTCCGATGCCGAAGCGGATCGGCGCTACAGCAAGATTCATGAGCACTCGCCGCACACGATGCTGTTTTCGGTCGACGACGGCTTGGTGATCGATGCTACCCGCCGCGGCAATTCGGCGCGTTGGATCAATCATTCCTGCGTGCCCAACTGCGAGATCGAGGAAGAAAAGCATCGAGTTTTCATCGAGGCGCGCCGCGACATCCGTCCCGGGGAGGAACTGGCCTACGATTACAACCTGCAGATCGGCGAGCGCCATACGAAAGCAGCCAAGCGCGAGCACGCCTGTTACTGCGGCGCCCGGCGCTGCCGGGGCACCATGCTCGGCGAAGAAGAGTAGTAGGCAGGCTGCTGAAAAAGACTCATAGGCTTCGTTGCGCTAATTCGCCTCGCTTCGACGTACTCGATCGTACGCCTCAGCCCGTCGAACTGCGCGCCTCGTCTCTAAGTCTTTTAAGCAGCCTGCAATCTGGTTTTTAGGCAAGACGCGCAGCCGGCCCGCCTCTCTGAAGGTTTCGCGCGGGTTAAAACGTTTTGCTGCCTTCCGGCGGATTGACATCGAACATCCGGATGACCGTGCCGATGGTGATGTAATGGCCGAGGAGGCCGACGGCTTCGACCAATCTGGCGTGGCCGTACTCTTTCTCTAGGCGGGAAAATAAATCCTCGGGAACAGTATGTTCATGCATCAAAGTCCGCGTGAATTCGACGA
>JAICHC010000015.1 GCA_025922795.1 Candidatus Binatia bacterium
CCAAAAAGTGCTGGGAAGTGGGTGAGACAACAACAGCATTAATGTTAATCTCGCGGCAAACCACGTAGCACATGCGGCACTCGGTGCATTTTGCGTGATCGATTTTTAGCCCGGGCATATTTTTTCGGTCAAGGTTCAACGTTCGACGTTCAAGGTCGGGAAATGTTGAACTTTTGAACCTTGGAACCCTTGAACGGATCCTTTTGAATTAGTCTATATCGCCCGATACGCTTACTTCTCCTGCCTTTTCTTCTGCCATTCCCAAGACAAAGCGAGCGGTTTCTTCCAGAAAGAACAAATAATCACGCCTGGTCTCGGCGCACAATCGGTTTGCCAGCTCGGCGTCGATTTTCTTATCGATGAAATGTTCGGCTTGAAATTTTCCCATCAGCACGTGACTTCGGGTTTCGGCGAGTTGGCTTTGGAAGATCGCATGGATGGCTTCGTCGGGAAAAAGCCTGGCGAATTTGTCCGTCCAGGCCAGCTCGATCACTTTCGGTCCGAGATTGAGTGCGCCGATGCGCACGTTCTGCGGATAATTGGCCAGGGCGCGCAAGCAGAAAATATAAGCGCCGGCGCGTGTCGCGGTACCGAATTGCCCGTAGCCATGGGCGAATAACTGCCGCTGCGTTCGGGCCCAGCGGCGCCGGAGAATTTCATCACAAAACTGCATCTCTTGGGTCGATTCGTCGTAAGTCTGCTTGCCGAACAGGTAGGCGACGGACGGCGGATAATCGTTGAGATTGATTCCCTGCGCCCAACCGCCGTAGACGTAGTACATCATGCGCTTGAGCGTCCATAGACGGGCAAGAAGACGAAAGCAGCGGTCATCGGTCAAATTTCCCGCACGCGCGGCGTCGAGCACCGCGTCCATGGGCGTGATCGAGGCATCGTGCTCGCTTTGTTTGAGGAGTTGATCGGCAACTGTTTTGCCTAGATTGTTTGTTGATGGCATCGAAAATTCTTGCGCATCCGACCGGCGAGAATTGCCTCGCCGGCTTGGGGACACAGAGTCGGAGCTCATCCTTGCATTTGGAAACAAGTAGGGAGAAAAGAAAGTCGCCCGGCGATTTCTATTAGCTCGCCGCCAGTAACCTCTCGTGCCCTTTCTTTGAAATCGGCGCGAGCTCTGACGTGATCAGCGTCCAGCTCTCACCGTTATCCTCGCTGCAAAAAACTTCCCCGCCGGTAGTGCCTCCGAAAATTGCGCAGTTGCCGTTCGCTTCTTCGAGGCAGAGCGCGCCGAACTCATGTTTCAAACTTGCCGGCAGTCCGCCGGCGAGGCGCTGCCAATTTTTGCCGCAGTCTTTGCTGCGATAAATCTTCCCTTCGGCGCGCGCCTGCGGACCGGCCTTGCGCCAAGTCACGGGATTGTGCTCGGCGGCCGCCACGAACATGAGATCGGGATGTTGGGGGTTCCACACGAAGCCATCGGGATAAACATCTGCCGCCCAGTCAGGCGCTGTCCAGCGCTCCCAACTGCCGCCGCCGGAGTCGGTGACGTAAAGCCCCGCGCCCCCGGTGACGTAAATTTTTCGCGGATCGCGCGGATCGATCAGCGCGCGGTGCACGTCGTAAAAGTGCTCCACAGGGCGATTCTTGTCTTGGTATAAACCGACCGTGTTGAGTTCGGTCCAGCTCTTCCCTTCGTCGCTGCTTTTCAAGAACGCGCCTTGTTCGATGCACGCATAAATGATCCGTGGATCGTGCGGGTCGAAGGTAATGAACTTGGTATGAGCGACATGGGGCGGAGCGGGGAAAGACCATTGGCCTGCCGAGGGTACCGAACGAAGCGAGGGAATTTCGCTCCAGTGGAGCCCCAGGTCTTCACTGACGAACAGATGCGCCGGTTGCGTGCCGGCGTAAACTCGGACTTTGCCGTCGATGACGTTGGACGCCAGACTATAAACGTCGTGAATCGTCATGCCGTTATCGCGCCGCTCCCAGGTTCTCCCGCCGTCTGAGCTGGCGTGCACTGAGCCGAAAAATGCGCCGGCGAAAATCATTCGGCTATTGGCTTCGAAGATGATCGCGCTGATATGACTCCCGCGCAGAGCGCGCCGCGATTCGCGCCACTGGTTATTTTCGCGCTCGAACAATACCAATCCATCCTGAGTTGCGACCCAGAGTTCGCGCGAAGGGCTCGTCGCCGTATAGACGTTGGTTCCGCCGTGGGAAAGTCCGATTGCCATCCTATCCTCCTTGCGTTTGGGGCACTCCTGAAGCGAAGATCCTCGTTCGAACTTTCACCACTTTACCAACGCGAAGTCTTCATCGTCAACGGCCAGCCTCAAGGAAAAGCGTAGCAAAGGACAAGCCCGGATCAGTCGCGATGAATCCGGTGTAACCCTCTAGACAAAGTCAACGGGCTTGCTGCCCGAAGCGACCAGCCGACGGAGCGAACACGAACGCTCCAATAAGGCTAGGGTCTGCCTAGGACAAATAATGACGGTGAAGCATTCGGCTCCAAGCGGCTACGGCAGAAGTTTGCCCTGTCCCGTGAATAGTCTTGCTCAGTTGGCGAATCGATTAGCGCCAGTTTGCGTCGGCCGGAATCACGTTCCTGGCGAAGCGACGGTCGGGCGGGCCCGCGAGCAAGGATTGGCTTTTTTCAAAGTAGAGTTTGAAATGCGGGGTTTGGCGATGGGCTTCCAGTGCGGCTTCATCGCGATACACTTCGTAGAAATAGAAGCGAGCAGGATCGTCCCGGTCCGCGAGCACATCAAAACGCAGACAACCCGGCTCGTCCTGTTCCGAATGCTCGGCGTCGTGACTGACGATCTCCAAAAACTCGGCGACGCGTTCGGGCTTGACCTGTATCGTGACGTGCAAGACTACCATGGCTGTTTCTCCTGACCGAGAAAAGTAGATCGCCGAGACGTACCCGTCTTCTTAAGCTATATTCGCCGGGTCGGGGCGGAATACGGCGAAGACCTTATTCGAATTGGTGATCCAGGATTCCAAAAACACGGCTTCCTGCGGTTTTCGTTTGAGCTCGCACATGGCGCCGGCTAAACAGAACCAATTCAACAACTCATGATGGCCGCGGCTCTCCGCCTGTTCGAGCGTCGTATTGCGCCAGGTTTCCCAGTCACCCGCGCAGAGCGCTTGGTAATAGCGCTTGTCCGACTCCACGTCGGGGTACATGCGTCCGTGCTTGGGGGTCAAAAAGGAATGGGACCAACTGGAAGAGGCGATCAGCGCAACCTTCCACGGGCTTGCGGCTAAAGCGCGCGCGGTGGCGGCGCCGATTTGAAAGCAGCGCCAGGGCTGCGGCCCGGGTGGATCATCCTCGCTCTCTTCCAGGCGCCGTCCGACCGTCGGCGTCGGCGGCACGCCTTGAGAACCGGTCAGATGACGGCCGTAGGCGTTTACGGTAAACGGCACAATCGGATAGTGAAAGCCTTGTCGGTCCCAGTCGAGATAGAGCACCGAGTTTAAGAATGCATGGCCCAAGTTGTGATGCAGCGGCTTATACGCGTAGGCGATGTCGAACCCTTCGTTGACCAAAGCCGCCGCCATAAACTTGCCGCCGGCGCGATGCCCGCGCACGGTAAAAGTCTTTTCCTTCGGCTCGCCCCAAGAGTTTATGCCGCGCTGGTTGTGCAGCCACGGCTGCACCGTCACTTCATCGTAGGCCAATATGGAAAAAGCCGGCACGCAGTCTTCCCGATGGTTCTCGAACTGATCATCGCCCCAGATGACGCAAAGATCTGGTTGGAACTTATCGAGCGCGCCGCGCGCGCGGCGAAACCCTTCGACCATCGCCTGGCGGTGGGCGTCGGAATGCGCCTGACCGTCATCGGTGCTCCACTCACGGCGCATGGGCTCCGGCCAATTGTCCATCGACCGCAAACGCTCCGGCAACGCCGGATCCGCCAAACATACCTTAATGCGCCGGGATAAGTTTCCCAGCGCCGAGAGGCCGGGATAGTGCGTGATACCGAGGCCGAGTATTTGGCCCATGAAATATTCCTCGCACCCGAATGGTTAATGAATTTCGTCCAGAACGGCTAATTTTCCCCCACGGGAAAGTAGTTAACCTGTTGCGTGGTCTTCAAGTAAACCTTCGAGATCCTCGTATCACTCAGGACAAAGTGGCACTCTTAGCGATAACGCGATCCGTTGGTACAGTGGTTTGTTTATAGTGCCGGCGCCAGGACAGTGTCAACGGCGGCGGCGGCGATTGACACGAAACGGGTTGCCTCGTTAGATTCCCCCATTGAGTGCTAAAGCTTGAGCGCACAGCAGGGAGGTTAAGAGAAATGTCGGATGCCAAGGTGGAAACTGGAAGTTCGGCGCAGAGCGCATATCAGAAATTGCTTGAAGAGCTGCCGCGCACGGGTCCGGAAACCAGAGGCGGAGCAATGTTGCGGCGTTACTGGCACCCGGTCTGTCTTTCGGCGAACCTGAAGGATATTCCAATTGCGGTGAGAATGCTGTGCGAAGACCTGGTCGTGTTTCGCGACGGCACGGGACGGCCAGGTTTGTTGGGCATCCGCTGCCCGCATCGGCTCGCGTCGCTTGAGTACGGACAGGTGCGTGAAGACGGATTGATGTGTTCCTATCACGGCTGGAAATACGATGTGCGAGGCCGCTGCATCGAGCAACCCCTCGAGCCGCGTGGCAGCGAGCTCAAGAACAACATTCGTCATCTCTGGTATCCGGTCCAAGAATGGGGAGGCGTTGTGTGGACCTACATGGGCCCAGAGAAGGACAATCCACCGCCTTTGCCGAAGATCGATGTGCTCGCGCGCACGGACGGTGAAGTGAGTGTGTCGGACGGCGACGTGCGCAACTACAACTACCTCAACTGGATGGAGAACTTCGCCGACATGGGCCACGCCGTGATCCTCCATGGTTTGCAAGTGCGGGAGATTCCGCCAGAGCTTAAGCCGTACAACGACACCAGTATCAAGAACTGGTCGCCCTTGCCGCTCGAGCACGTCGAGACCGATTACGGCATGAAGACCGTCTCGGTGCTCGACACCGGCGACCCGGAAACTAAATTCGTCAACACCTGGAGCCTCGCCATGCCGATCCACTGGCGTTTCTCCGGCCTCCGCTCCGGCTTTCCGCCCGATTTTACCGACGAGCGTCAGGAGGGCGGCGGCATGATCCGAATCATCGATGACACTCACTTCGAGCTGTTCCGCTATAACTTGATGCGCAAAGGAAATTTTAAAGGCGTCTGGGTTTTCGGTTTGCCGCAAGGTTTGCAAGGCACCGTCGAGAAAAAGCCCTATGATAGACGAAGATATTCCGGCTGGGAGGGAGTTCCGGCGCTGGAAGACCTGGTCTTACAGGAATCCCAAGGCGAGATTCCCGAACGCCGGCTAGAGCATCTGGCGAGTTCTGACCGCGGCGTCATCATGATGCGGCGGATTTGGCACAAAGCGATGGACGATGTGGCTCATGGCAAGGACCCCAGGGGCGTGATTCGCGAGGACAACGGAATGCTCGAAGTCGATACCTTCCACGGCCACGTCCATATCAACGAGCTTAAGATTGGTCCCGAGAATATGCCGTCATCGGCGGATGGAAGAGGTCTGATTCGGGACTCTCAAGGCAACCTGGTTTTCGCATGACATGATCAAGAGACCTGAGCCATCTGTCTCACCCATAATGCGCGAGCTGAGCGCTTACATCACGTCGGCGCGGCGTAAGCGCCTTCCTGCAGCGGTTGTCGAAAAGACCAAACACCATATCCTCGATACCATCGCGGCGATGGTCTCAGGGTCTCGCCTCACACCAGGGTGGAAAGCAATCGGCTATGTAAAAGCGATGGGCGGGGCCAAAGAAGCTTGTGTGATCGGCAGCAATCTCACGACCACGGCTGTAAATGCCGCGTTGGCCAATGGCATGCTCGCGCACGCCGACGAGACCGACGATTCCCATGCGCCGTCACAGACTCATCCGGGTTGTGGTATCGTGCCTGCGGCGCTGGCGATGGGGGAGCGTGAACGGTGCAACGGCACGGCGCTGCTCCGCGCGGTCGCCCTCGGCTACGACGTCGGCTGCCGTCTGACGCAGTCGCTCGACGCGCAGCAGTTCCGCGAGGACGGCCATTCGACCCACAGCTTCGGGCCAATGTTCGGCGCCGCCGCGGCGGCGGGGGCGCTTGCAGGTTTCCGAGAGCGCCAAGTGCGCCATCTCCTCTCATTTACCGCCCAGCAAGCCTCGGGCATTTCGTGCTGGATGCGCGACCGAGAACACATTGAAAAAGCCTTTGACTTCGGCGGCATGCCGGCGCGAAACGGGGTCGCCGCAGCGACCATGGTCGGCCACGGCTTCAGCGGCGTCGATGATGTGTTCGCAGGCGAGCGCAGCTTCTTCGTCGCCTATGGCCGCAAACCGGATCCAGCTGAATTGACGAACGGCCTCGGCGACGTTTATGAAATTATGCACACGAATATCAAGCGCTGGTCGGTAGGCTCGCCGATCCAGGCTCCCCTCGATTCGCTTCGCGGTCTCATCCAGCAGCATAACCTCAAGCCGCAAGACGTCGAGCGAGTCCTCGTGCGCGTGGCGCACCAGGGTGCAAATACGGTCGATAACCGCACCATGCCCGATATCTGCATGCAGCATATGTGCGCCGTCATGTTGATCGACGGAACGGTTACGTTTGCGTCTTCACACGACGAAAGGCGCATGCGCGCGCGGGACGTCTTAGCGTTGCGCAGTCGCATCGAGTTGCGCGGTGATGACGCGTTGTCGGCGGCAATGCCGAGCCGGCAGGGCATTGTCGAAATCTCGCTGCGCGACGGGCGTGAGCTTAGGCATCATACCCAGGCCGTGCGCGGCAGCGCCGAAAATCCGATGAAGCGGACCGAGGTCGACGATAAGTGCTATGACCTGACGGCTCCCGTGATTGGCCGCTTGCGCGCGCGCAAGCTCTGCGACACGATCTGGAATCTCGAGATGGTGGGTGATGTGCGCAGCTTGCGCCCGCTGCTGCGCGCCTGAATTTGTCGACCAAGCGCGGGCAAGGTCGTGCGTTCCCCGGGCTGTTCGAAACAAACACAACACTGACGAATTGTTGATTTAAGGGGTCAGGACGACTTTGACGCAATCTTCCTGCTTGTTGAGAAAAATATCGTAGCCTTTCGGCGCCGCCTCGAGAGGCATTCTGTGGGTAATCACGAAACTCGGATCAATCTCGTCATTCTGAATCCGTTCGAGCAACGGTTTCATGTAACGCTGGACGTGTGTTTGTCCAGTTTTAAGTGTCAGTCCTTTATTCATGAAAGAGCCAAGCGGGATCTTGTCATCGAAGCCGCCATACACGCCGGCCACGGAGACGGTGCCGCCTTTGCGGCAGGCCATGATTGCCTGACGGAAGACATGCGGCCGATCGGACTCAAACATCACGGCTTGCTTGGCGCGATCATACGCGCCCTGAATGCCGGACATATGGGCTTCCATGCCGACGGCGTCGATGCACGCGTCCGGACCCATGCCGCCCGTCATTTCCATCAGCTCGTCATAGACGTCTCTCTCTTCATAATTGATCGTATCGGTCGCCTTGGCTTTGTCGGTCGCCATGCGCAGCCGTTCCGGGAAACGGTCGATGCCGATGACACGGTCGGCGCCAAGCATCTTGGCGCTGGCAATCGCAAATTGACCGACGGGTCCGCATCCCCAGACGGCGACGGTGTCGCCCTGCTGAATATTGCAGTTCTCAGCGGCCATATATCCCGTCGGAAAAATATCGGAGAGAAATAGCACTTTTTCGTCTAGCGTGCCCTCGGGAATTTTAATCGTGCCGACATCGGCAAACGGCACCCGGGCGTATTGCGCCTGTCCACCGGCAAAACCGCCGAGCATGTGCGAATACCCGTAAAGCCCGGCAGGCGACTGGCCAAACATTTTTTCCGCCAGTGGCGCGTTGGGATTGGAGTTCTCGCATAGTGAAAACAAATCCTTCTCGCAGAAAAAGCAACTGCCGCACGCGATTGGGAAGGCTACCACGACCCGGTCACCGGACTTCAGTTTCTTGACGTCGGGTCCGCACTCCACGACTTCGCCCATGAATTCGTGTCCGAGAATGTCGCCCGACTCCATCGTTGGAATAAGGCCATTGTACAAGTGCAAATCCGAGCCGCAAATCGCCGTTCTAGTAATCCTGATCACTGCGTCGCGGCGGTTGAGTATTTTGGGATCGCCGACTTCTTCAACCCTGACGTCGTGCTTGCCGTACCAACATGCAGCTTTCATCGCTTCCTCCTTTGCGAAACCTTTCAAAAGGCCGCGGCGAGACGTCGTCCCGCATGGTCGTATTTCCACGAGATGCTCTTTGCGCGGCCGGCGGGCTGGCCTTCCGTCGTAATGATCTCGCCGGCTTCCATAAGTTGTTTCAAGCGCCGCAAGTCTTCTTCGACCTGTAGCTCGGGCTCTCTTCCCATGAGCTTGGCCACGGTAACGCCGAGGGGACCGGCAGGCGGTCGGTACGCCAACTCTACACGGACGAGCGTGCCGCGCCCGCCGGGAGCCGCCTCAAACCGCACCGAGCCGGAATTTTCCACAGTCGAGCCTTCCAGGGACCGCCAGGCGATCTTTTCGTTTGGCCGATCTTCGATAGTTTCGGCTTCCCACTGGATACGCTTACCGGCGGGACCTTTAGCCACCCAATGCGAACGCTTCTCGCTGGTTACGTCGACCGAGTCCAGATGCTCCATCACTCGAGGTAGGTTTTTAAAGTCGCGCCAGAAGTTGTAGATCTCCTCGATAGGGCGATTGATGACGATGCTTTTCTTGACCCGGATAGAGCCGTCGTCTTCGATCAAATCGGCGACGCGCGTCAGCTGCTGGCTGCTTTTAAAGTCAAGGACTGTCATCCCGGTTATTGCAGCGGCCGAGGCAGCAACCCGGAATTTATTCGCCCGCGGAGAAGCAGCCGCCTTGCCCAAGACCGCGAGATCGACGACGTCGCCGAACACCCGCGACCACAGCCACCCCACTGGTTTTGGGCGGCTCAAGATGCCGACCCCTTGGGTGATTTCACGCACACCGAGGGCGCGAATCAGTCCCCGATTGCCGTTCATCCCGGTGATTCGCGCTATAGTTCCCGGAGCCACTAGCTCGGTCATGCCCAAGCCGACGCTAAACCAGCCGAGCGCGCGCGCAAGCAGCTGAGCCTGAGCGGCGTCTCCGCCGTTTTGCTGCCATCGACCGCGCCGCGATCCGGCAGTCGAGCTTCGCATCGAGCGCTCGTATGGCTCAGTCTGTCGTCGAATCGGGATCGGGATTGATTGGCCCGATCGATCGTCTTCTCCCTGTCGAAACTCTGACGTCGGCATGGCTGTTCCTCCGGTTCCTAAAATGATTTTTGTCTTTTTGCTGACAGCGGCTATCGCGCGTGTCGAGACCCCCGAAAAATTTCCGCAAGGCTCGTGCCATTCGTGTGCTGGATTGGTCGTGCGCGTTGGCCAAAAATGCCGTGCAGAATTGATTACGAGGGATGTTCGTGAGAACGCGGCTCCATTAGTTGCAGCGATCTTAGGACAGTGGACGGTCGGAGCCGTTACCGCTTGTGGGACGACTCGGGGTCAATGCATTTGATTAGCGATAGGCGGGCGACTTATTGCCGCGTCCATAAGTAAACGACCAGGTTTTTGCCGATTGCGCTATTCGACAGCGATACGAGCTGATCGCGAGGGTTGCTCAAACAACGCAACAAAACTGCCATATTCGGAAAAAGGAGCTGACATTTATGAAACTGGCCATTGCTTGCTTGAAACGGGTCGTAATCGCGGGCGTCATGCTGGCGCTGAGTCCGATTGATTGTGTATACGCTGCCGCTGCTCAATCTCCTGAGCGCCTATTTGCCGAGTTGGCCAAGTTAAAGCCGGAGCAAAGAGCAAAGCGGCTCGAAGAAGGCTCGCGCAAGGAAGGAAAGCTCAATTTCATTCACACCTTCAGAGGCAAACTGGCGCGCGACCATGTCCGTCTGTTCGAAAAACGATATCCCTTTGTCAAGGTCGAAATGGCCGACATGGGATCTCAAGATGCAGCGGAACGCTTCATCGCCGAAGAAACCGCGGGACGCCATCTCACCGACACCATCAGTCTCGCCGTCCCCGATATGCCCGTGATCTTGAACCAAAATCTTGTCGCCAAGTATCCGACGCCGGCGACGCAGAGGGTGCCGAAACACTTCGAGGGTTTTCTCGACAAGCAAAACCGCTGGGTGCCGTGGTATTGGAGTGAGCACGGCATCTCTTACAACACCAATTTAATTCCTTCGGAGAAGGCGCCCAAGAGCTGGCAGGATCTGTGCAACCCCGCCTACAAAGGACAGGTTTCTTTTGATCCACCGGAGACCCGTTTCATGGTGGGATTATACGTGATGATGGGCGGTGAAAAATTCCAAGCCTGGCTCAAATGCCTGGGGGAAAATCAACCGATCATCCAGCGGGGTCACACGCAGCGGATGAACCTCATGCTCTCCGGCGATCACGCGATCCAGGGAGACAACTTCCTCTACGTCGGCGCGCAGGAGAAGAAGAAGGACCCCAAAACACCCTACGCCATCGTGTATTCGGCGCCGATTCTGGCATACGCCGGCGCGATGATTATTAATAAAAATACTCAAAACCCCCATGCCGCCGCGCTGTTCAGCGATTGGACGCTCTCCGAAGAAAGCCAAAAATATGTCGCCGACGAATTTCGCGGGCCGCTCGTCGGCAAGCATCCTTATCTCCCCGATAACATCAAGTTCGTCACTTTTGGTTATCTCAGCGAGGAAATCGTCGATCGCTTGCACAGTTATTGGAAACAGCACATCGGGAAGAAGAAATAATTCGTCCCAACCGATCGGCGGATGGACATGGAAGCCGGGGTGTCAGGCGTGAGGCGGCGGCTTGCGCCGGACGGTGGCAAGCTCGCGCTCGGGCTCGTTGTTGTTATCCTCGTTTACCAGGTTGTCATCCCGCTGTTGATGGTCGTTTGGACCAGCCTCAAGATCGAGCGACCCGGAGAGGCGGGATTTTTCGATCTAAGCTTCTCGCTCGCCAACCATGCGCGCGCCTTCGGCTCCCGAGATTTCTGGCAGGCGACATGGAATACACTGTACTTCGCGCTCGCTTCCACGGCGTTTTCCTTCGGGCTCGGGACATTCCTTGCCTGGGTAGTTCATCGTACCAACACACCTCTCGGCCAGCTGATCGGCGTCATCACGCTCGGGCGCATCATTATTCCCGGTATCTTGATCACTGTCTCGTGGATCCTCCTGGCCAGCCCGAGCATCGGCGTTCTTAACAACGCCTTGGAAGCCGTAACCGGGATCAAACGAATGCTGAACGTTTATTCGTTCTGGGGGATGGTTTGGGTTCATTCTCTCGAGATAACGCCGCTCGCTTATTTGCTTCTTTCGGCCGCGCTTCAGTCCATGGACCCGCGCCTCGAAGAAGCGTCGTCGGTTGCCGGCGCGGGGCACTGGTCGACGCTCCGAAGAATCTCTCTGCCTTTGATTCTGCCCGCGGTGGGCGCTGCAGTCATGCTGCTTTTAATCTACACGGTAGAGACTTTTGAAGTGCCGCTGCTGCTCGGCGGACGCGCCCAGGTGAGAGTTTACACGACGGAAATTTATTTCAACACGGCAAGGACGCCGACGGACTGGGGACTCTCGGGCGCCTATTCCATTGCGATCCTGATCTTGTGCGCCGTGTGCCTGGCCGTCTATTTTCGCCTCGTGCGCCACGGCGAGCGCTACCAGACCGTCACCGGCAAGGATTTCCGGCCGCGTCGAATTGATCTCGGGCGCTGGCGCTATGTCACTTGTGCACTGAGTCTCTTGCTCGTCTTTCTGATCACTGGGATGCCTTTTCTGGTGATGCTCTACGCTTCGCTGTTGCGGCGCTATCAGCCGCCTTCGGTCGAGGTTTTTCAGAGCATGACTCTCAGCAACTATCACGAGATTCTGCGCGATCCTGTCTATTCCCTCGATCCCATGTGGAATAGCACGCTGGTCGGGCTCGGTTCAGCGACCGGGGTTATGGTGTTGGTGTCGGTCATGAGCTATTTCGTGCACAAAACGCGCATGCGCGGCCGCAAGCTCATCGACTTTCTCGGCTTTGCACCCATCGCCATGCCGAGCGTCGTGTTGGGCACGGCGTTTTTATGGTTCTACCTGCTGGTTCCGTTACCCGTCCTCGGCACCCTGACGATCATCTGCCTGGCTTACGTCACCCGATACATGGCTGTGGCGCTGCGCTTCGTTTCGACGTCGATGCTGCAGATTCATAGCGAACTGGAGGAGGCCGCCGCGGTGGCGGGCGGAGGATGGTGGCGCAACTTTCTCCGGATCTATTTGCCGCTGCTTCGCCCCGGACTCATGGCCGGCTGGTTCTGGGTCATGGTACACGCCTATCGCGAATTGACTATTGCGTTGATGCTGGCGCGGTCGCGAAACCGCACGGCTTCGGTGGTGATCTATGACCTTTGGGAAAATGGCTCATTCCCGCAGCTCAGCGCTTTCGGCGTACTGATCTTCGCGTTATTGATAGTCCTCGTCTCCCTGGGGCAAACGATCAGCAAACGATTCGGCGTGCAGGAGCAGGTGTAGCGTTAAAGTCCGAACGTCGGCGGTTAGTCGGCGTCGCGCTCGTAATACTTTCTCGCCCAGGCAGCGATATCGCCGCGCCTGGCAAACCAGACCTCTTTATGGCTCTTGGCGTAAGCGATGATTTGCTCAAAAGTATCGATCACCGGAATGCGCGAGCTCAAATAGGCGTGCGAGATGACGTTCATCATGGTCGGATTGTCCGCGCCAATTTTGTAGCGATAGTCGAATTCGTCTTTAAACTTTTCGAAAAACGCGTGGCGCGTGCCTTCTTCCTCCATGCGATGGTCGTTGATCGTATACTGATGCGGAATCATGATCAGCGTTTTGTCGCCGATTTTCCGAGGATAGGGCATTTCGTCGTCGTGGTAGTCGCAGTTGTACGTCAGGCCGGCCTCGACATTCAGCTCCAGGGTATTGTCCGTGGAACGCACCCCCGGCGATGACCAGCCCGATGGCCGCTCCCCGGTGACGTGGGTGATTGCTTTCACAGTTTTGAAAATATTTTCGCGTTCCTGATCGCGTGTCAGCATGTAGAGGTACTCGCCTTGATCCCAACCATGAGCGATCATCTCATGGCCGCGCCGGTGGGCTTCCTTAATCAGCTCCGGATAGTATTCGCAGCTCAGTCCGTTGATCGGCATGCTGACTTTTAAATTGTACCGGTCGCAGATATCGAGCAGGCGCCGCAAACCGACTTTGGCGCCGAACTCGCGAAACGTTTCGGTGGAATAATCGCGCCGGCAGACCGCGTTGGCAGGGATGGAGCCGCGCTGCAATCCGCGACCGCTCGTCGGCTTGGTTCGGTCCCAAGCCTCAAATGCAATGCCGAGCACAAAGGCGACGCGCGCGTGGTTGGGCCAGGTGAATGGCTGCTGCGCCATAATGAGATCCTCCGATTGAATGGGGTCGACCTCGGTATAGCCAAAGTGTCGGAAATCAGCAAGGCGCGAAAACTCTTCTGAAACTGTCCGCGCTCTCTGCTGTGAGTAGGTAGGTATTTACAGGGAGACCATGCGCAGGGTTTCAGCGCTTTCGGCTCGCGACAAAGGGCCAGGCGCGGGGCTGGAAAATTTTTGCGGATTGCGCTATTCGACACGACG
>JAICHC010000016.1 GCA_025922795.1 Candidatus Binatia bacterium
AACCGAAGAAGGGTTCTACGGCAGGACGCCAGGAATCAACCGACGCAAATCCAAAGTAAATAGCTGACCTCCAACTTCTTACGCAGCACAGAGAGAGCGGCCCCAGTGCCGCTCTCTCCGCATCTGGCCCCAGCTCGACAAAAACGTGCTGGATATCCCAAGCGTCAAAAAAATTCTTGGCGTTTCTCACAAAAAAAATTTTTCCGGAAAATGCTCAATCGTCTCAAAACGTCACAAATTGACCCAGTCTCGAGGCGAAATTTAGCTTCTGTTTCAGTTTTGAGACAAATAATTTGATTTCAATCGAGCGACACTTTATCTTCTAAGGCTGTTATTTTCGACGTTACAGATTTCATCCGCGCCAGCTAAGATTCGTCGAAAAATTTCAATCCCCAGATGATCGGGGAGAGACGCAACAGCTCGAATGATGAAGTTTGTCCGACGTTTTTCGGCGGGTCACACAGAAGGGTTAGCGCAGCTCGGCAGGGCAGTCAGCTATTTCGCCGAAGACCGCTACTCGATTTGCCTGCTCGTTATACTCACAATCATTTCTACCGCTATTGGCTTGCTTCAGGCCTGGCCGCTCGCCGTGATGATCGACTCATTAATGGCCACCGCGCCGGCAAACGATTGGCTCCATCGTTTCTTCCTGGCCCCATTGCCGAAGTCACCGCTGCTGCAAGTGGTTGGACTTGCGGCGATTGCATTAGCGCTGCGCCTGCTCCAGGAACTATTAACCACCGCGCGCAAGCTCTTGCGCACGCGCATCGAATACAAGGGTGTGTTGCGCGTGCGCTGCGATCTGTTTCGCAAAATGCAGGCACTCCACCTTGGGTTTCACCAAACACAGCCGATAGGCGACTCGATATTTCGCCTAACCTCCGACACGTTTGGTTGCGCGCAAGTGCTCGGCGTTTTGATCAGCATCGTGTTCGCGCTGGTAACCTTGCTGTTTATTCTTGGCATCCAGTTCGCGCGCAGCGCCACGCTCACCTTGATCGCACTAGCGGCGGTGGCGCCGCTGATTTGGGCCAATCTGCGCTTTGGACGGAGGCTCGAACGGCGGACCAGCGCCGCCAAGCAGGCCGATAGCGCCTACACCAGCTCCGTACATCGTACTCTGAGCGCGATCGGACTCATGCAGGCCTTCGGCCGCGAAGAGGACGAATTTCATCGCTTTGGCGAGGACGTGCGTCATTGTGTGCGCTCCTGGCTGCGCATTCACCGGCAGGAGGTCGCCTACGGTTTGACCGTCGGCGCGATCCTCGGAATCGACGGCGCGCTAATTTTCGCTTACGGTGGCTATTTGATTCACCAGCGCGCGCTCACGCCGGGCGAACTGATGGTGTTCATGAGCTATCTTGGCATGATGTACGATCCGCTCTGCCAGCTGACCGGCGCCCAGGTCAACTTGCAGTCGGGACTAACCGGTGCCAAGCGCGTCTTTGAGGTTCTCGATCGCCAGGCGAAGGTTAGCGATCCGCGAGAAGCCGTGAGCTTGCCTCTCCAACCGCGCACGTTGACATTAACCGACGTCTGCTTTGAGTACGAAATCGGCCGGCCGGTATTGAATGGACTCACTGTCGCGATCGCGCCGGGCGCCAGCGTCGCATTCGTCGGCTCAAGCGGCGTGGGCAAGAGCACCTTGCTCAACTTATTGCCGCGCTTCTACGATCCGAGCGCCGGAAGCATCGCACTGGACGGGCGCGATCTAAGAACGGTCAAGCTTAGGGATTTGCGCAAGCACATTGCGCTGGCGCTGCAAGACAGCGTCATCCTGCCCACTACTGTCTGGGAAAACATTGCCTACGGCAAACCGTTTGCCGGTGAGGCGGAAGTGCGTGAGGCGGCGCGCCTGGCCGGTGCTGATGATTTCATTGCAGCGCTGCCGCGCGGTTACGATACCGAGCTGGGCGAGGCGGGACACAATTTATCGGGCGGCCAGCGCCAGCGCATCGCCATCGCGCGCGCCCTTTTGACCGCGGCGCCGATCTTGGTGCTCGACGAACCGACCAGCTTTCAAGACGGAGTTCACGAAACGCTGCTGACCGACACCCTGCGCCAACTCAAGGGCAAACGGACGGTGATCGTGGTGAGCCATCGCATCCAGACGATCAAATATTGCGATCTTATCTGCGTGCTCGACGGCGGGATGATTCGCGAGATGGGTAGTCATCAAGAGCTGATCGAGCTTGACGGGTGTTATGCCAAGCTCGCGGGCGCAGCAGACGATTCGCGCGCCACGGCCCCTCCTTCGGCCTCCGCCGCCTCGCGGCCGAGGAAAGAGGTGCGACGCGGAACTGAGCGAGTCTTGGAGCGGCTGGAATTGTAGCGTGGCGCGCGGTGCCCAGCTGGCGCGCGCGCCTGATGCAGGTAACTCTCCAGCTCGGCAACCCGGTGCGCGGCGGTATGCGCCGCGAGAATGCGCTCCCGGGCCTTTTGACCAATGGCGTCCCGGGCATCGGCGGGCAGGTCGAACAGGTACTCCGAAATCCGGGCCGGCGAGTCGGCCACGAGAATCTCTTCATCGACTTTGAAGAACTGATCGAGCCCTTCCCACCAATCGCTGATCACCGGACAACCGCATGCAGCAGCTTCGAACAACCGGACGCTGGGCGAATAACCGGCGTGAATCATGCTCGTCCGAGTTAAATTCAGCGTAAAAGATTGCTTGCCATAAAATTTGTGGTGAGCCGACGGTTTGACGTGCTCGATGCGTTCGACATTCGCGGGCCAGTCGATCGCAGCAGGATATTGCGCGCCGGCGACAACCATACGGGCCTTGCGGTGGCGGCGCGCAGGCTCCAGCAGGAGTCGATCGAGCACCCGCTGGCGATCCGCGCAATACGTGCCCATATATCCTAAATGCCAGCGCGGCCGACGCCGGCGCAAAGGTTTGTAAAGCTCAGGATCGACAGCGCAGTAGAGCGTTCTTGCCATCGGCGAGCCATAATGTTGTTCCAGGTGATTTAGGATCGGACCGCCGGTAAAAGAAAGATAGATGTCGAAACGCGGAATCATCTCGGCAGCAAGATAGGGCGCGCGCCGCTGTTTTAGCATGGCGAGAGTGACCGGTGTGTCGATATCGTAAAAAGCCGTGATGCCTTGCGCGACGTCGAGCACCCATTGGCCAACGGTAATGCCGTTCGGCACGTAAGAGCCGACGATGACCAGATCGGCCGAGCGAATCGCAGCGGCGAATTTTTTCAGCTCGTTCAAATTCCGATAGATGACGGTTCGACAGTAGGGCGGCCTGGGCAGATCGCGGGCCGCCGCGTACCAGGAGGTGTTGCGCTCGAGAAACAAAATACGATGGCCACGGGCGGCGAGCGCTCGCACCAGGGCGCGGTAAGTGGTTGCGTGGCCGTTGCCCCAGGAAGACGTGATCGACAAGCCCAAGATCACGATGTTGAGCGGCTTCATGATGCCACCGCGCACAGAGCGTTCTCCACTTCCGATGCTCGTTGAAGGTAAGTATGCTCGCGCAACACACGTTGCAGCGCGGCGGCGCCGATGCGAGCGGCTCGTGGGGCGCTGAGCTCGCGCAGGATGTCCCTGACCTCGCCGCCGTCCCGAGCCACCAGACATTCCCGTCCCGGCTCGAGGAAATTTTCGACTCCTTCCCAGGCGTCGGTAATCAGACAAGCGCCCGCCCCGGCCGCCTCAAAGACGCGCGTCGGCGGTGAAAAGCCATAGCGCGCCATGCTGTCGCGGCAAACGTTGAGCACCGCGTGAGGCGTTGCGTTGAAGGCGTTGTGATCGGCGGTGTAGACATGACCGAGATAGCGCAGGTTGGGGATTTGTTGCGCGACGTCGTCCCAGCCGCTGCCGCCGAGGAGCATCGGCAGCTCCGGGTTGGCGCGCGCCGCCTGAAAGAAGAAATCCTGGACGCGCGCTTCGCGATCGGGCAGGCGGTTGCCGAGAAAAGCCAGGACCGCGTTGAAATTCGGGTCTGGCGGCACCGGAAAATGAGTGGACGGATCCAGAGCATTGTAGATTGGCACGCAACTCTGCGCGCCAAGTTCTCGATAGGCGCCGACCACCGGCGCGCCGCCGCCGTAGGTAAAAATGATGTCGTAGCGGGGGATCAAGCGACGCAGCGAGTCCTCCGGGTCCGTGTTCATGCGGTCCAGGCTGACTGCGGCGTCGACATCCCAAAAAGCCGTGACGGTTCGGTTCGAGCGAAACTCGAGCACGGCTTGTTCCAAAAGTTCATCGAACACCCCGACACCGCTTGCTTTAACCAATACGTCCGCCTGGCGCGCGGCATCTTTCACCGTGCGGAGGACCTCACCCTCCTCTTTCGCCGGGTACACCACGCTGCGCGCGTAATCCGGCCTCTGAATGTCGCGGTGGTTTTGCCGATCCCAGGCGTCCGGTTCGTAAAACACAATGCTGTGGCCGCGCTCGTGCAGCGCGCGCAGAATACCGCGATAGTAGGTTGCCGCGCCGTTCCAGTAAGCCGATACCAAGCTCGAACCGAAAAAGACGATGTTCATGTGTTTTATCCGTCCGCGATGCCCGTGCTTGTGAAGCTGGTCGTTGCAGGCGGGTAGGCGAGCTCGTGGTAGATGGACAACAATTGGTCTACCCGCCGGGCGCAGCTATGGTGCTTTAGAATGGTGTGGCGGCCGTGACGTGCTAAAGCGGCTGCACGATGGGGCTGGCTGAGGAGCAGGTCTACGTGGCCGGTCATCTCCGCCGCGTTTCGCGCCAATAGAAAATCTTCGCCGGGGGTGAACAGATCTTCGCTGTCACGCCACGGCGCCGATACCAGGGGAATGGCGCAGGCGAGCGCTTCAAACGGGCGGATCGTCGGAATCCCGGGCAGCGCGGCCGTGTACGGACGGCGCGGAATGTGAATCGTGGCGCGGGCGCGCGCGAAAATTTCCGGCACGCGAAAGTTCGCCAGCCATCCGCGGTATTCGACGCCGGCGTCAGCCAGGGCTCTGAGCGCGCTTTCCGGATAGCGCACCCCATAGACGGCGGCTTTGAGCTTCAGCGCCTTGACCGGGCGCAGCAGGAATTGGGTCATCTCCTCGGTACGCTCGCCGTCCCCCCAATTGCCGATCCAGACGACATCCAGCTCTTTTTCCAATTCCGGCAAGGGTCGAAAAATTCGTGTGTCGGCAGCTTCGTGCCAGATCCAAGTGCGCTGTGTCCATTGCTGGGCGGCGTATACATCGCTGAGCGTTTTGCCATAGGCCAAAACTCCGTCGTAGCCGGACAGGTCGTAGGCCGCCATACTTGCGGGGTCGGTCAGCGCGCGGTGGTGGCTATCATGGAAGAGCAAATGATATCCGCCGGTTTTCAGGCGATGCGAACCGATGCGGCGCACAAGCTCATGATCATTCCATTCGTGCACCAGCACGAGATCGACGCCGGCAAGGACGTGAGCCAAATCTAGATCGCCGAGACGGTAACGAATGCTTTTGAGGCCGGGATAGGCGCGGCGGAACTGGGCAATGGGTTCAAGGCCGTACTCATCCAGCAAGTGGGTCAGGCTCCAAGCGTCTGACGGCTCGAATACCCTGACTTCATGGCCGCGCTGTATTAAGTCCCAAACCACACCGCGGAGAAAATGGGCGTTGCCGTGATTCCAATCCGACAATAGGGAATGGTAAAACATCGCGATCTTCACGGCTGGGCTCGTCCTTCGCAGTTTGAGAGTACTGCCTTACTCGGGAGGTTTTTTGATCGCGGCGTCGAGAGCATTTCTTGATAGAGGGCGAGATAGGCGTGCGCGCTGCGCTCTGGTGTGAACTCGAGCGCGCGCTGCCGTGCCTTGCATGCCAGTGCTTTTCGCAGCTGCGCATTACTGATTAGAAGCGTGAGTGCTGCAGCAATTCGCTCGGCATCGTCGGGCGGCACGAACAGAGCGCTGTCTTGCCAGATTTCGCGCAGGCTCGCAATATCGCCCAGCACCAGAGCGCAGCCCGCCAGCGCGGCTTCCAGAATCGAAAGGCCGAAAGGCTCGTAATAAGCAGGTAAAACGTAAACAGCCGCCCGGCCCATCCACCTGCCGAGATCCGCTGTCGCGAGCCGGCCGAGCAGCTGCAAATTTTTCAGACCTGGGCCCCCGCCGTGCGGTCCGATAATTTCTCCAGCGGCAAAAATCGGCCAATCGAGCTCGGCTGCCGCTGTGCTAAGCACAGCAATGTTTTTCGCCTCATCCCAGAGCCTGCCTGAAGTCAGAATGAAATCTTCTTTAATGCGCGGGACGAAACTCGTTGAGTCACGGCCGTTGTAGATCGGTTTCGCGGCGGCAAACCTGCCGTAGTCTCGTTCCAGCGCCGAGAGCATCCATTGGCTCGGCGCCGTTACCCGATCCGCGCCGCTCAGACCGCGCGATACCATGCGTTGATATTGTTGCCATGGCGCACCGGGGAGCCGGCCCTTGACTGCTTGGAACCAGGAATAAACGCATGAGTGGCCCACCACCAGGCACGGGGCCCCCCAATCGAGAGCGCCATGGGAAAATTGATTGAGATGGGTCAAGCTTGGTGCGCAGCGCGCAGCCAGATCGCCGAGCCAGTCGCCGGCTGCGGCGACATCATCCCAGGGAAAGTCCATCCATTCGAGCTTGAAATCGCTCTCGAACAATTCCACATGCGCCATTTGGCCCACCTGAGCGCGCTCGCTCGGGTGCAAACGTCTGCCCATGCTCGCCAGTTTGATTTCGATTGTGTGTTTGCCCAGCTCGCGGCAGAGATCGAGCGCGTAATTCCATACGCCGCCGATCGGGTCAGTGGTCATGAGGATCGGGCCCGTGGTTTGACACCAGGTCATTGTCGCGGCTCCATTTTAAAGGTTTGCTCGCGGCCGCAGATTGCATCGATGACGGCGGCGACTGCTTGGGTGGTTTCGATCGCCGGGTCGTAATTAGGTTGCGCGCCCAGGCGCACGACCCAGGCCGAGAGCGCTCTTCCGCCCCAGGCATCGGGAGCATCGTCGAGAACTTCCTTGGCGGTGCCGTGATAGCGCTCGGCGCGAAAATCGTAAAACGAACCATTGACGTTGCGGACGGCGAGGCCGCCGCGGGTGCCGTAAAAGGCCGCGCGTATCACTGCGTCTTGACCGGCAGGCAGATGCCAGGAACAAGCCAGGGTAGCGCTCGCGCCGGTAAAGAAGTCGACCCGGGCGACGGCGTAATCTTCTAAAGCGCCGTCGCCTCCTGCTAACGCCTTGCCTTGGGCGAAGCGGCGGCTCGACACGGTTTCAACGGCCGGAAAATCTAGTATCCAGAGCGCGAGATCGACGAGATGAATGCCGAGATCGATGACGCAGCCGCCGCCGGATAAGCGCCGATCGTAGTACCAAGCTTTGTCCGGGCCGTAGGCATTATGAAATACCAGATCACAGGCATAAATCTCGCCGATGGCGCCGGATTGCGCGACTTCTTTAATCAGCGCGAAGCTGCGCACATGACGGTAAGACATGTCGACTTCCAACAAGCGGTCCGAACTGCGTGCGGCGGTGATGACCTGCATAGTTTCTGCGGCGCTTCGGCCCAACGGTTTCTGGCAAAAAACGGCCATTCCCGATCCCAAACAGGAAATCGCCTGAGCGGCATGGAGTGCGGTCGGCGTGGCGATCACCACGCCGTCAAGATCGAAGCCGAGCAAGCTTTCCAGATCGTGCGCGATCTGCGCGCCAGCTGCATGCGCTGCCGCGGCTCGGGCAGCCTCGGGAGAACTGTCCGTCAGCGCCACGATCTCGGCGGCGTTCGATGAAGCCACGGCTTGCATTCTTTGGGCCCCGATCCAACCGACACCGATAAATCCGATTTTTGGGCGGCGGGCGCTTACGCCTTCGGGGAAGTTGCTTTTACGGATTTCCGCGGCTGACATCGTCAAGTCGTCTCCAAACCTCTATTAATCCAGAGCACCCGGGGTCCATGGGAATGAAGCTCCACCGCGCTGATCGAGGCCGGGCCGATCTCTAAGCGCAGGATTAAGTCGATGGGCGTGCCGAGCTGGTGCGCCAGCGCAAGCCGAATCGGATCGCCGTGGCTTACGAGAGCCACCGTGCCGTCCGGATGATCGGCGCAGAGCCGGGCCATCAGGCCGATGATTCTCGTCTGGACTTCGAGCAATAACTCGCCTTCGGCGATCCGCACCGAGCTGCGAAGCATATTGAAGTCACGCCACTCGGCAAGCGCACGCAGCTCTTCGTAAGTCTTGCCGGTCCAATCGCCGAAATCGATTTCGTCCAGTGCCTCGGCGGTCTGAATTTTCAGACCGAGCACTGTGGCGACGGTTTGGGCGGTTTCGCTGGCGCGCAGTTGCGGACTCGAGTAGATCGCGTCAATCGCTTCGCCGGCGAGGCGGCGTGCCAGGCGGGCGGCCTGTTCACGGCCGGCGGCATTCAAGGCAACCCCGGGCGTGCGCCCGGCGACTCGGTCGCCCAAACCATCAATGGCGGCGTGGCGAATCAGGAAGAATCGCGTCATGCGGCGCTCCGATCGGGCAAACGCCAGGGCAGCTCGGTGAGCGAGCCGATCGCGTCGATGCTGGCCGGCACGGGATCTTTGCCCCGGCAGAGCCAATAAGCGCGCATGCCGATATCGCGGCTCGGCAACATATCGTGATCGAGCCGGTCGCCGACATAGATGCACTGCGACGGCGCCATTCCAGCGCAGCGGCAGGCCGCCAAAAAGATTTCCCGGTCCGGTTTGGCGGCGCCGATCTCTTGCGAGACCAGCACCAGTTCGAAAAACGCGGCGATGCCGGTTTGATCCAGCTTGCGTTTTTGCTGAGTGCTGCTGCCGTTGGAGATGATGCCGCAGCGGAAGTTTTTTAGGGCGATGAGGGCCGGCCGCACGTCATCGAATAAACGCCAACTGCGCCGATAATGGGTTTCATAACATTCAATGCAGCCGTCCGTTTCAGCGTCCGACAGAGTCCGGCCGGTTTGCGCGAACAGCTCGCGCACCCGCCGGCGTCTTTGCTCGTCCACCGAGATCGCGCCCGAGAGAAATGCCGGCGCGTGCTTTTCGCGCAGCGTGCGCCACGACGCGCAGAACTCGGTCAGGGTAAAACGATGCCCCAGCTCGGCAGAATAATGCGCCAAGAACTCGCGCGCCGCGGCCGCCTCGGCGCCGCGCTGGTCGATCAGAGTTTCATCGATGTCGAAGAAGATCATCATTGTCGGATTTCATGTCTCTCCCAGCGCGGTTTGAAAGCCCGGTCCAGCGAAAGTTCGTCCGGGTCCAATTTGCTGTACTCAGGAAGAAATTCTCGCCGGCCTCGAAATCGATTTTCAGTTGACACCTGGCAGAACCTGCGCTGCAGGACGACGTAAAAAGGAGTCGACTCCCACCCGACCCACGTGGCCGCGCTCATCCGGAAGCGGCCGCTCGTCCCCTTACGACCCATTGCGAGCGCCTCCACGGTTTAGATCGATGATGCCATTGGCCGGTGCGGATGCCAGCCCTGGACTCACTCCAACAAGAGTGTTGCCCGCGCGAGATTTGGCCGGCACTGCATAGCGGCGCACCATGCGCGCGCAAAATTCGGCGTATTCCGCCAGCTCGGCAGGTGGACTCGTGTGATGCGGCGCAATCCCGCGATGCTCGGGAGTGAAACAGAACGTTAAAGTGATTTCGAAATTCTCGAGAGCGGCCATTTGACGGTCGAACCAAGCTTCGGCCCCGGGTCGAAACCAATCGGCCCAACTCAGACCAGTGCGCAAGTAACGGACGCCGAGGCGCCGCAGCCATGCGACCGCGTCATCGAGGCGCGGATCTTCGAAATGAAACCACTGGCAAATGCCGAGCGCCGGGGTCAGCTCGGCGAACTGCTCGAGCGCCGGTTTGGGCGTGCCGTCTTCGCGCAAGATCCCCATATAGAAATGGCGGTAGTAAGACGAACCTTCGGCTTCGCGGTGGCGCGTCGTCGCTGGCCAGGCGCGGGGTAGATCGCAGAGACTATACCAGTGAATGCGCGGCGTATTGCCGAGCAAAAGCTCAGCGGTGCGCTTGAGACCCCAGGCTTGGACTTCTTCGGCTCCGAAGCTCGATACCCCGACTTCGGAAACCCAGACGGGTAAGTGGGTGACCGCGCGAATCGCGGCGAGCTTGTCCGGCCACTCATGGATTTGCCAGTGATTCCAATCGAGCGGAAAGCCGTGGACGGCGACGCAGTCGAGTAGGTCGGTCGCGCCTTTCCCTTGCATGTTCCTGATGAAATTGGGATCAATCGGCGAAATCCCGCCGAGACACTGCAGCAAACCTGGATTTTCAGCGCGCACGGCCACAGCGGCAAGCCGGACCATTTGCGCATAGGCGCTCCAATCATGGTCAATTTCGAAATCCCAGTGCGATTTGTTGTTGGGCTCGTTCCAGAACATGACCGCTTCGATCATAGCGGCTCCTCGGGCCAATTCAGCTGGGGTGGCGGCGCTGTTCGGTCCGGCGGCGCGAGTTGGCAGACATACACTTCGGATTCGGGGTGAGTTTGAATGAGGAAACCGGCGCTGCGCAATAGCGCCTCGACACACGCGCCATTCGGGATCCACCAGTTGGTGCGGTCTCCCGAGTAGGCGTTTTCGATGAAGTGCATGCGCGGAAACCCGGGCTTGTCGAAGATCTTCTCTTCGCTGAACGGGTAATCGGCGGCAACGGGCTCGACGTTGCTGCTGCCGCGCAGCATCGCCTGAAAAACAAAAAGGTCGCGCACCGCGTGCGCGCGAATAAGATCGAGAGCGAGCAACGGATAGCGCAGGTGGTAGAACACGCCCATGAAGAGCACCAGGTCGAAGCGCGCGTCCAGCTTGGCAATTTCGTAGACGGACAGTTTCTTGAACTCGACCTCCGAGTCGCACACTTCGGCGGCCAAACGCGCCTGTTCGAGATAGCGCTCATCCTCGTCGATGCCGACGACGCGGGCGGCGCCGCGGCGCTTCATCTCGATCGAATAAAACCCGGCATTGCAACCGATGTCGAGAACCGATCGGCCGCTTAGGTCAGGGGGCAGCGCATGCGCGAAACGGCGCCATTTCACCGACGGATAATCGCCGAGGAAATGGTCCGGCGCGGTGGCGACACCGTCCAGCTGCAAATTATGAAACCAGGGGGCAAGGGCGCGCACCCGGCGTCGTATTTCGCTGCGCGATCGGCGCCGTACGGACTCAACCATGGGCGTCATTTCAGCGCCTCCCGGGCAGTGCTTAGTGACCCACCCGGACGCTGGCTCAAAACACGCATGGCCTCGCGGTAACCAGTCAGTGTGCCGACATCAAAGTAGGCTTCACCGGCGTACACAGCACGAGCCGATCCGCCGGCACCGAGGTAGGCATTGACCAGGGTGCCGATGTAGATGTCGCTACACTGGCGCTCCTCGCTCCACAGTCGATACAGCGAGGCGAAAGTCGCCCCCGGCATTTTGAAGGCACCCCAGATCCAGTTCGAGCGTGCCGTGGTTTGTTTCACCTGGATTTCCCGCACTGCGCCGTGGCCGTCGGTAACCACGGCATCAAACAGTTCCGGTCGCTCGACCGGAAAGAGCAAGAACGAAAACTGGTCATCGGCGAGCGCGCGCAGAGCATTGTCGGGAAACCAAACCGTGTCCGGCAGGCCGATCACCACCGGCTCACCGTCGGGAATCAGCGGCAATGCGCGAAAAAGCGCATCACACAGCCCGGCGGGCGCCGGCTGAACGACATAAAACAGCTTAGCCGGACCGACCCCCGCACCGTAATACTCCAGGATGTCGAGCTTGTCAGGCGCCACGACGACGCAGATCTTGGTTACGCCGCCGAGGATCATGCGTTCGAGAATGTATTCGCTAACCGCTCGGGGCTTTTCCAAATTTCCTTCAGCCCGGCTGCCCACCGGCAGCAGCTCTTTGGAAAATGCCAACGGCTGGATACGACTACCAGCGCCGGCCGCCGGTATAATTCCCCACATGTTCAATTCTCCGGTCCTAAGGCGGCCGGTGCGATCGCCGCTTGGGAAAATTCTCGCGGCCGGACCGCGGTCAAAATCTCTTCCAACTGCTGCGCGCGGGCCGTGGCGCTGTGCTCCGCGATGGCCCGCTCTCGCGCGCGCCGGCCGATGCGCTCGAGCTCTTCATCAGCCATGCGCAGGGCGCGGATCGTATCATCGGTCTGTCGTGCTAACAGAATTTCGCGCTCGGGCTCAAAAAATTTTTCTAATCCCTCCCAGGCATCACTTAAAATCGGTGTGGCGCACGCCGCCGCTTCGAACAGACGGCCGGACGGGCAGTAGCCCATACGCGCCATTGCGCGGCGCGTGACGTTGAGGGTCAACCGCGAGGAAGAATAAAGCGCGGAATGGTCTGGCGGCGCGATATGTTGAACGAAGAAAAGATTGTCCGACCAAGCAAAAGTCGGCGGATACTTCGCCCCGGCGATCAGAAAACGCCGCTCAGGCATGCGCCGCGCCGGCTCGAGAAAAAGCGCATCCAAACTTTCTTGGCGATCTTCGGCATAGGTGCCGATGTACGACAGATCGGCGCGGTAGCGCTCGGCCGGACCTACCCGGTGGTGCACCGTTGGATCGACACTGCCGTAGAGCGGCTCCACCCGGCGCGCGCCCAGGCGAGAGCGCAAATCTTCGGCGGCAGCGCCGCCGGTGTAAGTCAGCACGAGGTCGAAACCGCTGAGGCCGGCGCTCCCGATATAACTCAACGGCATGCCGTTGCTGAGGAGCTCCAGAGTCACCGGTGTGTCGAGGTCGTAAAAAACTTTCAGCGCCGAGGAGTCAAGCACCAGCTCGGATGCGCTGATGCCATCCGGGCAATACGACGTCACGACGGCAACTTCGGCGTCGGCCAGGTGATCGCGCGCCTGATCGAGGGCGTTGCGCCAGTCCGGATAAATGATCAGCCTGCCACCCGGTATCTCATCGAAGTCGCGGTGCAATGCGTAATAGGGCACATCGCGCTCGAAGAAAACGACGTGGTGCTTGCGCCGAGCCAAGGCCGCGCACAAGCCGCGCCACAAGGTGGCGTGACCGTTTCCCCACGAGGAACTGATGGTCAGACCGAAAATAACCAATTTCACGGCGAGTTCCGCTATCCAATTTCACCACGCAGGGCCTAGCGCGGCGGAGCCGCAACCAAAGTCGCAACGGACATCTCACCACGAAGACCTAGTGTGGCAGAGCCGCAACCAAAAGAATCGGAGTATCTCACGCAAAGACGCAAAGGCCGCAAAGAAAAGAAAACAATTTATCCGACCTTGGCGTTCTTGGCGCCTTGGCGGGAGTAAAATCCCAACCAGGAATGTCTCATGCGTTCGAAAATTTGCGCAACCTACGAAAACTCGCAATTATAGTAGTACACGCTTTTTCCCAGACCACGCTGGGAAAAAGAGGTTCGCCTATCGGCGAACAGCCAGTTTGTAGTATATCGGATTGATGTTAACCTCCGACG
>JAICHC010000017.1 GCA_025922795.1 Candidatus Binatia bacterium
CGGCTGATGGCCTTAAGACGGAAAACGACAGAAGCTTACCAACAGAGGTTGACGTTCTTGAAGCCGTTCTGAAATGGAAGCAAAAGCGTCGTCCGCCCGTGGATGAAATGGTGGTCGCCTCAACCATACGAAACCTTGGGATGCTTCGCTGGCTTGATGTAAAGCCTGACGTTCGTCTCCGCCTTCCGGAAGAGGAATCCATTTTGGCGTAGCCATTTATCGATGAATCCAACGGCGCTCAGCTTGACGGACCTTCACTATCCGGAAACGGTTGGTCGAACGCGCGCCACGTAAACTCATTATCCTCATCCCACGCCGAGCCGGGCGGCAGCATCGAGCGGAGCACCGAGTTGATTGAGCGCCGGAGTATCCCTAGACGAAAATAAGGATACGACCAATTCGATGCCATGATGCCCCGTCTGAAGGAAAACAAGGCACGCGAGAGCCGGATTGAAATGGAAGCCGTCGTTGACGCGTACAACCGCGAGGAGCGGGCGATGGCTGGTATTACTATCTTGAGGAGCGGCTGAAATTTCCTTTCAAAGCCCGCTGCAAATCCAAGCGCGAGATCTCGCTGTTGCGCGTTGGGGAAGATGTGGAGGTTGTAGGGATGGCTCCCGAGGAGGAGTGCGAATCCGAGATGTTTGTTCGCGTGCGTTGGCGTGGTTGCAGATTGGCGGTGCCTCTCGCCCAGTTGAAACCCCTGGAGGTGGATGCGACAACCAAACAGGCTGTTGGGGACTGGCACTACTGGATGAGTCGAGGTTACCAATTCTGAGTTCTAATCAGGGAATATCAGGGAAATATTACATGGAATTGCTTTGGCGGCTCTAACCGTAAGCGAAGCTGCAGCTATGGCAAAGAAACAGATCCACGTCTTATACCTCTCTCCCAATGGCACCTTTCACAAATTCTCCCCATCTCCAAAGCGTTAGTCTTGCTCGGTCAACCCTGGGTCCGGGCGGTTTGACTTAACAAAGCCGCGACAGCTACATTTCGGCGAAAATTAGCGGGAGAATCTCGAGTCACATGCCCCAAGCTTCTTTTAATCCGCCCTGGTTTGTGCGCAAAGATCTCGATGGCTTTTTCGGGCTGATGATCGACAATTTGATTCAGCTGATCCTGATCGTAGCTTTATGCCGCGAGCTGATCCGCTTGCCGGACGAATACATTTTCGGGAAAATTCTTCCCGGCGCGGCGATCTCCATTCTCGTCGGGAATTTTTTTTACGCCTGGCAGGCGCGCCAACTGGCGCGGGAAACCGGACGAGAGGATGTCACGGCGCTGCCGTACGGCATCAATACCGTCAGCCTGTTCGCCTTCGTTTTCTTCATCATGTTGCCCGTCGTGCAGGAGACCCAAGATCCCGTGTGGGCGTGGAAAGTCGGTCTGGTCGCTTGCTTTCTCAGCGGCGTGATTGAAATCGCCGGCGCCTTTATCGCCGAAGCGGTGCGCCGGGTCACGCCGCGGGCCGCGCTCCTGTCCGCGCTGGCGGGAATCGCGATTACATTTATCTCCATGGATTTCACTTTCAAGATCTTCGCCCAGCCGCTGGTCGCAGTGGTGCCGATGGCGGTAATCTTCGTTGCCTATTTCTCGCATCAAAGATTGCCGCTCGGTTTGCCCGGCGGCATGCTCGCGATCGTGATCGGGACGGGCTTAGGATGGACTCTGGGTACGATGAAGGGCGAAGCCGTTGCGTTTCATGCTTCACTATCCTTACCTGCGTTCACCGGCGGCTCGCTCTGGGAGGCGCTCACCCATCCGGTTTTTCTGAACTATTTTTCAGTAATCTTTCCGATGGGCATTTTCAGCGTCGTCGGCTCGCTGCAAAACATCGAAAGCGCCGAAGCCGCCGGCGATCGCTTCCGAACTTTTCCGTCTCTGATGGCCAATGGCATCGGCTCCGTCGTCGCAGCGCTATTCGGCAGTGTATTCCCGACCACGATTTACATCGGTCACCCCGGCTGGAAACGGCTGGGCGCGCGCTCAGGTTATTCCGCGTTGAATGGTGTTTTTATCAGCTTTCTCTGCCTCACCGGATCGATTCAGTCGGTTCTCGGCATCATTCCCTTGGAAGCAGGCGTTGGAATTCTGCTTTACATCGGTATCATCATTGTCGCCCAGGCATTCCAGGAAACTCCACGCGAGCATGCGCCGGCGGTGGCGCTGGGAATCGTGCCGGCGCTGGCGGGTTGGGCGTTGCTGATGATCGAGACCGGGTTGCGAGCGGCGGGACGGTCGCTATTCGAAGTCGGCCTGGTGCGATTCAATCAAGAAGGCTTGGCGATACACGGCATGATTTCATTGGAGCGCGGCTTTATTTTCACATCGATGATACTTGCCGCCATCGGTGTGGCGTTGATCGAGCGCAAGTTCGCGCACGCCGCTGCATGGTCGATGACCGCCGCGCTGCTTTCCGCTTTCGGGATCATTCACGCATATGAGCTCGGGCCGGGAGGCATCACCAGCCACTTCGGCTTCATGGCCGCGCCGGAGTTTTCGATTGCTTATTTGCTTGTGGCGGCGTTGTTCTGGGTTGTCGCCCTGCTGGCGCGGAATCACCGAGACGACGAGATAAGCTGATTCGGCCGTGAGCCCCGCCACTCTATCTTGGCACGGCAGTCGACTGGGCGGGATATTCCCGGCCGTTGACGTGCGTAATGTCCCAACCACGAGTAGGGTCATACGCAATGCGGGTGACGCCGCAGGGGTCGAGATGAAACGTCCGGTAATCGTTGAGGTGAGTACCGCTAATTCGGCAAACGATTCCCAGGATCGGAAAGTTGTGGCTCACCACCAGGATGCGCTCTGCGTCCTGGTGGCGCTTTACGATCTCGTTCAGGCCGTTCCAGGCACGCTCGGCGACGTCGGCGAGCCGTTCGCCGCCGGGGACCTGGAGGTCAGCCGGCTCGCTGCGCCAGCGGGCGAGGAATTCACCGTGCTTGGTTTTGATTTCATTGAACGTCAATCCCTCGAGATCGCCGTGGTCGAGCTCGCGGACGCCGGGTTCGATCAGCACCGGCAAATCGTGCGGCCGGCTGATGACGTCGGCGGTTCGGCGCGCGCGGCGCAGATTGCTGGAGTAGATGGCGTGAAGTTTCTCTTGGCTGAATAGCCCGGAGATCTGCTCGGCCTGCCGCATGCCCAACTCGCATAAATCGCGATCCGACGATCCCTGGCAGCGCCCTTGGAGATTCCAATCCGTCGCGCCGTGGCGCACCAAGACAACTTGCATCAGACGAGTTTCGCGAAGAGCGGATCGAATAATAGACCGCTTGACCTTGGGATCGCGGTGGACGAGCGGTGCAATGGGCGGGTTGGCAAAACCGCAATTTCTTCAGATATCGGCGCCATTTCTGCTTGCACCGGCGGGTTTTAACTTTCTTCGAGGAAAGCCGTGTTAAGCCTGATCTGAGCCTTGTTCTTGAGACCCTCCATGAACTTTACCAAGGCGCGCTGCCGACTCTCGGCCAAGGCCTGTTTCTTGATCGACTCTCGGTCTTTTTCGAACTGCTTCATATCCGCACCCTGGCTTCCTTTGAATGCAAAAATGTAGAGCGTATCCTGCTGCGTGTAAAGCTTGTCCGCAATCGATTTCTGTTCGGACAGCGGTATCGGTCCGGTTTTCAATTCGGGCAGCTCGCCGATCTTCGGCAGCTGCGCGGCGCTGCGGACAAACCAGCCGGTCTCTTCCACTTTCACCTTGTTCGCCTGCGCGACTTTGCCGATATCTTTTTCTTTCTTGAGCTGATCGAGCAGGTTATTACCGCGCTGCAATGCCAGTTCGTAAGCTTTTGATTCGCTCAGACGTTTTTCGATTCGGTCGCGTACGGTCTCGAGCGCGGGAACCGCGGCTTCCTGGCGCTGTTTGAGGCGCAAAAGGTAATAAGCGTCTTTGCCTTCGACAATCGGGCTGGTTTCTTTGGAGCTGAGCGCAAAAGCGTGCTTATAGAATTCTTGATTCTCGCCGATTTCCGGCACGATCTCGCCGCTGGCGATTAATTGAGTCGTCTTCAGCGACGCGCGGCCCGCTTGCGCCAGCTCATTGAAACTGCTTCCAGAGAGCGCCTTTTCGCGCTCACGGTCGACAATCTTCGCCGCTTCCCGTTTGGCTTTCTCGGTCTTCAAAATCTTGGTGATTTCGGCGCTTGCTTCTTTGAGCGTCGGCGTCCTTTCCTCCCGGATATCTTCAACTTTGAAGATCTGAAAGCCGGCCGGCGTTTCTATCGCATCGCTGACCGCCCCTTTGGCCAAGCTGAATAAGACTTTTTCCATGGGCTCGGGTACCTGTCCAGCCGCGAGCCAACCGACATCGCCGCCCTTAGCGGCCGTGGGATCGTTGGACTCGCGTTTGGCGAGCTCAGCGAAATCTTTGCCGCCGCGCGCTGCCGTAGCGACCGCTTCCGCACGCGCCCGCGCGGCTTTTTTTTGCTCGCCATCGGCACCCGGCGCTATCGCTATTGAGATGTATCGGACTTTGACTTCTTTTGGTTTGTGGAACCGAGTCTTCAGATTCGCCTTGTAGTACTCTTCAATTTCTTTATCGCTGACTTCCACCGATGCGGTGAATTGATCGTACGGGTAGGCCAGATACTCCACCTGCACTCGTAGGGGTTCTTTGAGCGACTCCTTGTTGCTGTCATAATATTTCTGGATGTCGTTGTCGGTGAGCTTGATTTGCGACAGGAAGTCACCGGCCGCCAGCTTGATATAGCTGAGGTTGATCTTTTCCTGTTCGATGCGATAACGCTCGCGCACCTCGGCGTCAGTCAGGTGCACAGCATCGAGGATGATGGTATAGAGCCGCTGAATGGTCAGCTGATCGCGTTGCTCCTCTTCGAATTGCGCAGGCAAAAGCCGGTTGGCCCGGAGAACTTCCAGGTAGTGATCTTTGCTGAAGCGCCCGCCGATCTGAAACTCTGGAATGGTGGCGAGGTGCTGCGCCAAATCCTCATCGCTCACCGTCAGGCCGAGATTGCGCGCTTCCTGCAGCACGAGTTTTTTCTGAATCAGCGTCTCGATCAGGTTGCCTTTAATATTGAGACCTTTGACCATCTCCGGGGTCAGCGACCCTTTTAGAAGATCGCGGTAGCGCTGGACTTCGCGCTCGTAATGCACCGCGAACTCACGCTGGCCGATCAGTTCGCCGTTGACCTCGGCTATTTCTGTCGCCCTCGGGTCACCAAGATTGGTGCCGCCGTAGAAAAGCGTGAAAGTTACGATAATCACGCCCAGAAAGAGAACAATAACCCAGTTTCGCTTACGTTTACGTAAAAAATCGAGCATTCAGTAATCAACCTCTCGGCAAAAATGCGGTCAAAAATGCCTCTGTATGATAAAAAATGGCTTGTGCCAATGCAACTGCGGGTACCGCGCTAAAACGAATTTTCTCTAAGAAAATCCTTTTGTTGCTTGCTCGGAGCAAATCTGTTATTTTCTCGTTCCTTAGTCCGCTTTCCGCGTTCAAAAAGGAGTTTGCTGATGCTCGACGCCCTCTTCGGGGTCTTTTCCAACGATCTCGCGATTGATCTCGGGACTGCCAACACACTGATTTACGTCAAGAATCAAGGCATCGTGTGCAACGAACCTTCGGTGGTTGCGGTGCAGCAACGTAACGAGCGCGGCGGCAAAAAAGTACTGGCGGTCGGCGCCGAGGCGAAACGGATGCTAGGCCGCACACCGGGCAGTATCGTCGCCATTCGACCGCTTAAAGACGGTGTCATTGCCGATTTCGAGATCACCGAGGCGATGCTACGCTATTTCATCCACAAAGTTCACAACCGCCGCACTCTGGTGCGGCCGCGCATCATCGTTGGCGTGCCGTTTGGCATCACTGAAGTCGAGAAACGCGCAGTGCGCGAGTCCGCGGAATCGGCTGGCGCCCGTGAAGTGTATTTGATTGAAGAACCGATGGCGGCCGCCATTGGCTCGGGCTTGCCGATCACCGAGCCGACCGGAAACATGATCGTCGATATCGGCGGCGGCACCACCGAGGTGGCGGTGATCTCGCTCTCCGGGATCGTTTTTTCGCGCTCGGTGCGAGTGGGCGGCGACAAAATGGACGAGGCGATCGCTCAGTTCATCAAGCGCAAGTACAATCTGCTGGTCGGCGAACGCACCGCTGAATTGATCAAAATCACCATCGGCTCCGCCTATCCGAGCGATGAAGTGCAGACCATGGAAATCAAAGGACGCGATTTGGTCGCGGGCGTGCCAAAAACCGTCGTTATCACGGACGAGGAGATTCGCGATTCGCTGCTCGAACCGATCAATCAGATCGTCGAGGCGGTGCGCCTATCACTCGAGCGCACTCCGCCTGAGCTCGCCTCCGACATCGTTGACCGCGGCATCGTTCTGGCGGGTGGCGGCGCGCTGCTGAGAAATTTAGACATCCTACTGCGCGAAGAAACAGGACTGCCGGTGATGATGGCTGACGATCCGCTGACCGCCGTTGTCATGGGGGCGGGCAAAGCGTTGGACGAGATCGCGCTTCTCAGAGAGGTGGCGGTTCATTAGCATTGTGCTGACGAACTTTCGACGCGCCTCGGCTCCAGCCTGATAGCTGGAAGCCATCGAGCCTTCCATGCTCGTTTTTCTGCGTAAGAATCAAGTTCCGCTAAGTTGTTTTTTTTGCCTTCTCCTGTCGGTCTACATCATGACCGCCGGGGCGCGCGGCCAGCTTCAAAACGAGCCGCTCGGCGCCGTGCTGATGTGGATCATGCGGCCACTGCAAATCGCCGCGCAGGGCACTGTCCATTGGTTGACTGGACTGCGGGAGAACTACGATACGCTGGCCGGCTTCCGCGCAGAAAACGAGAGGCTGCGCCAACGTATTCAGAATCTCGAGATTGAAAGACAGAAACTCCTGGAAGCCCAGGCCAGCAACAACCGGCTCAAGCAGTTGCTCGATTTGCGCAGCCAATTGTCCGGCACCCCGATTACCGCCTCGATCATTGCCAACAGCGCCACCAGCTGGTTCAAAAGCTGCGTGCTCGACAAAGGCATCTCCGACGGCGTCCGCAAGGGCATGGCGGTGGTCACGCCGCTCGGTGTCGTCGGCCAGGTCGTCGCCGTAACGGCACGCACCGCGAAAATCCTATTGTTAACCGATGCCAACAGCGGCATCGACGTGCTGGTGCAACGGACGCGCTCGCGCGGCATAGTCTCGGGTTCTTTGGAGAACGGCGTCGTGCTCAAGTATGTCAAGCGGAGCGAAGACATTCAGGAAGGCGACCGGCTGATCACTTCGGGCACCGATGGGGTATTTCCCAAAGGCATGATGGTCGGTACGGTAATCAAAGTAAGCAAGCAGCACATTGGCCTGTTTCAATCGATCGAAGTGCTGCCGGCGGTCCAGTCCGCGCGCGTCGAAGAGGTTCTGGTTGTGGCCGCCGAGCGAGCGGAATAAAATCGACTTTGAGAACCGCGTCCTCCCATGAGGCTTTTCTTGCTCTATTTTCTGATCGGGCTCTTTCTCATCTTGCTCCAATCGACTTTCTTTTCTTTGTTGCCGCTCGGTCCGATCGTGCCGGACCTGATCTTGGTGCTGTGCGTTTATCTGGGACTCCATCATCCGACGGTAGGGGCCGCGCTCGGCTCCTTCGTCTTAGGTTATTCGGTCGACGTCGTATCGAGCCGCTTACTCGGGTTCAATGCCTTCGCCATGACGTTGGTTTTTCTAGCGGTCTATTTCAGTTCGCGCTCGATCTGGCTGCATCATCCCGTGGTCAGCTCGTTGATCGTGTTATGTGCCGCCGTGGTTAAAGGCGTCGCTATGGTCCTGGTCTGGGTCATTTTCCTCAGCATGGAGGGTTTTTGGCTGGGCGCGGTTAAGTATATAGTCATGGAAGCTCTGGTGGCGGCCGCGCTGGCGCCGGTTGTTTTTTCACTGTTGCGGCGCGGTGAGAACTATTTCAACAAATTCGGAGCGGTCGCATAACGACGATGGTTGCATTGGCGGAGATCAGTAAACAAGATGGCGCGCCGGAGCTGCGCCGGCGGGCGCGCCTGCTCTACGTGATTCTTGCTTTCGCTTTTCTCGGTCTCTTCAGCCGGTTAATTTTTTTGCAAATTCTTTCCGGTGACCGTTATACGTATTTATCCGAGAACAATCGCGTGCGCATCAAGCGACTCGCGGGTACTCGCGGCATGATCTTCGACCGCGAGGGCCAGCTACTCGTCGATAGCCGGCCTTCTTTCGATCTCATTTTTGTACCTGAAGATTCTCAGCATCCCGAAAACACACTGCGCTTGTTGGCGGGCTACCTGAAACGCGACGAAAATGAACTGCTAAAAACCTTTGAAGAGGGCAAAATTCGCGCCGCGTTCGACGAGATGGTGTTGGGGCGGGATGTCGACTGGTCGACGGTCGTCGCGGTGGAAACACACCAGATCGATTTGCCCGGCGTCAGCTTGCGCGCTCGGCCGCGGCGCAGTTACGCCGATGGACCGATGGCGGCGCATGTCCTCGGATACCTGGGCGAAATCAATCAAAAACAGTTGCAACTACTCAAGGATCAGGGCTACGTGCTCGGCGATGAGATCGGCCAGTATGGTTTGGAGCGCCGCTGGGAAGAGCTGCTACGCGGCCAGAGCGGCGGCCAACAGGTCGAGGTCGACGCGCTCGGGCGGCGCGTCCGGGTGCTTCACGAGGTGACGGATATCCCGGGCGACACCATTCATCTCACCCTGAACCGCCAGCTGCAAGAAGCTGCGTATGAGGCGCTCGACGGCAAACAAGGGACCATCGTCGCGCTCGATGTCAACAGCGGCGCAATCCTCGCTCTAGCCAGCACGCCGGCCTTCGATCCGAATGTTTTCGCGCGCGGCATCAAGAGCGAAGAATGGAGCGAACTGATCAAAGACCGGCTGCGCCCGCTCAGCAATCGCGCGATCCAGGGGCAATATCCGCCGGGCTCGACTTTTAAAATCATCATGGCCATCGCGGCGCTCGAAGAAGGAGTCGTCAACCCCGATGCTCAAATTCACGATCCGGGTTTTTTCCCGTTCGGCAACCGCAATTTTCGCGACTGGAAAAAGGGCGGTCACGGCGCCGTCAACCTGCACCGGGCAATCGTCGAGTCCTGTGACACTTACTTTTATCAGCTGGGGCCCAAGCTGGGCGTTGATCGAATCGCCAAATGGTCGCGCGCCTTCGGCTTAGGTGAGAAGACCGGCATTGCCTTGGACGGCGAAAGAAACGGCATTATCCCCGACACGGAATGGAAGCGTAAAAGATTCCGCCAACCTTGGTTCCCGGGTGAAACGATATCCGTTGCGATCGGCCAAGGCTACGTGACCGTGACGCCGCTGCAGCTCGCCAACATGATGGTCGCCGTGGCCAATGGCGGAAAGCTCTACAAGCCCTATCTCGTGAGCAAAGTCGAATCGGTCGATGGCGCGACGGTGCGCGAGTACAGACCCGAGCTGATCCGGCAGATCAAGATGAAACCGGAGACGCTAAGCCGCGTTCACAAAGCGCTGGCCGACGTCGTACACGGGCCCGGCGGCACCGGCGGCGCAGCGAGATCGCCGGCGATCCAAGTCGCCGGCAAGACGGGCACCGCCCAGGTCATCGAAATGAAGGGCGCCTATCTCAAGAGCGAACAGTTGAGTTACTTCAACCGCGACCACGCCTGGTTCGTTTCCTACGCGCCGGTCGATAAGCCCCAGGTCGCGATCGCGGTCCTGGTGGAGCATGGTGGCCATGGCGGCTCGGCCGCCGCGCCGATGGCAAAAAAAGTTTTCGAAAAGTTCATCGAGCAGCAAACGCATCCCGCCGCTGACAACAAACAGCAAGTGCAAGCCGATGGAGTCATTCGTGCAAATTGATCGCCGGCTGATCTCGCATTTTGACTGGACGTTGTTTTTGCTCGCGCTGGTGTTCGTCGCCGTCGGCGTGATGACCATCTATAGCGCCAACTTCGATTTGGATACAGGACACGCCGGCGCTTTGCCGGCGCGGCAACTCACCTGGTTTGGACTTGGTCTGGTCGCCATGTTTATGGCGATGAGTTTCGACTACCACTACATCGATCGTCTCGCTTACCCTTTTTACGCCATCATGCTGGTGCTGCTGATTTTGGTCATGATCTTTGGCCACTCGGGCGGCGGCTCGCAGCGCTGGATTCATTTGGGTTTTTTTCGACTGCAGCCGTCGGAACCCGCGAAAATCGCCATCGTGCTCGTGATGGCCAAGTATTTTCAGTCCGATGAGCCGTCACGCGGCTATTACCTGCGCGATCTCTGGGTGCCGTTTGTAATAGTTGCGCCGCTGGTGATTTTGACCCTCTTGCAACCCGACCTGGGCACGGCGATCATTCTTGGGGTTGTCTTCATCAGCATGATCTTGATGGGCGGATTGCGGCTTCGTTCCTTCGCTTTGCTAGTCGCCGCGGGTTTAGCTTTTTTGCCGATCTTCTGGCACTTTCTTCGTCCCTATCAACAGGGGCGCATCCTCACTTTTCTCGATCCCAATCGCGATCCGCTCGGGGCCGGCTATCACGTTATCCAATCGCAAATTGCCATCGGCTCGGGCCGCTTATTCGGTAAAGGATTTTTGCACGGCTCGCAAAACCGGCTCGACTTCCTGCCGGCACAGCACACGGATTTTATTTTCGCGGTTTTTTCCGAAGAATGGGGTTTTGTCGGGTGCGCGATCTTGCTGCTACTTTATTTTGGCATGATCGTCTACTGCCTGGGCCTCGTGCAACGAGTCAAAGACCGGTTTGGCGCACTGCTCGTTTTCGGCATGATCGCCATCGTCTTCTGGCATGTCGTCATCAACGTTGCCATGGTCGCCGGCGTCATGCCGGTGGTCGGCGTCCCGCTGCCGATGGTCAGCTACGGCGGCTCGGCGCTTGCTTCCATGATGTTCGCGATTGGCGTGATCATGAACGTCAGCATGCGCCGGTATATCTTCTAAAAAGAGATGGAGTATGTCACCCATACTCCATCTCTCCAGTACTCCAACACTCCAGCGTCGCGAATACTACTGCAATGCTTTCTCAATGGCGCTGACGAGCTTGGCTTTCGGCACCGCGCCGACGATTTGCTCTTGAACCGCGCCGGCTTTGAGAATGATCAGATTGGGAATGCCCCGGATGCCGTAGCGCGACGCCGTCGCCGGATGGTCATCGACGTTTAGCTTGGTTACTTTGAGCTTGCCCTCGTACTCGACGGCGAGTTCTTCGACGATCGGCGCGATCGATTTGCATGGGCCGCACCACGGCGCCCAAAAGTCGACCAGCACCGGCACCGTCGATTTTAGTACTTCCGCTTCGAAATTACTGTCCCCTACCTCGGTGATCTTACCCATCTTCTCCTCCTTACAAACTCGAAAGAAAATTTATCAAGGTGCGCACGCCGAAACCGGTGCCGCCTTTCTGACCGAACAGATTGTCGTTTTCGGCGAACGCCGGTCCGGCGATATCGAGATGGGCCCACGGCACTTCGCCGACGAATTCCTGCAAGATCAGCGCGGCGATGATCGCGCCGCCGTGCGCACCTCCGATGTTCTTCATGTCGGCGACGCTGCTCTTGATCGATTCCTTGTATTCTTTGACCAGCGGCAACTGCCAGAGTTTCTCGCCGGTTTCGCCGCCGGATCGCAGGAGCGCTTCGACGAGCGGCGGATGGTTGCTGAAAACCCCCGCAACCTGGGTGCCCAAAGCGACCATGCAGGCACCGGTGAGCGTCGCCAGATTGATCATATAATCGGGTTTTTGCTCTGCAGCGAGCGCGAGCGCGTCGGCGAGGATCAGCCGGCCTTCGGCGTCGGTGTTGAGCACCTCAATGGTCTTGCCGTTTAAGTAGCGGATGACATCGCCGGGTTTCTGTGCGTTGTGTCCCGGCAGATTGTCCGTGGTCGGCACGTAGCCGGTGACTTCGATGTCAAGGCCGAGCTTGGGCAAACAACTCATCGCCGCGATCACGGCGGCCGCGCCGGCCATGTCGAGCTTCATGGTCTCCATTGCCTTGGACGGCTTGAGCGATAAACCGCCGGAATCGAAGGTGATGCCTTTACCGATAAGCGCGACTTTCTTCTTCGGTTTGCCAACGGGTTTGTAGTGAATTCTGATAAACCGCGGCTCCTCGTGGCTGCCCCGATTGACGGCCAAGAGCCCAGCCAATTTCATCGCCTCGATTTTCCTTTTGCCCCAGACCTCGACGCTCAACCCCCGGCCGCGACAGTGGCGCGCCGTCTGCGCTCCCAAAAAGCTCGCTGTGGCCACCGACGGCGGCTCATTGATCAGATCCCGCGCCAAGGAAACACCGGCTACGGTTGCTTGCGCCCGTTCAACGGCACGCCGCAACGCACCGTTGTATCTCAATCCCGGGCTGAACAACGTGAGGAGTTTTACTTCAGCAGCAGGCTTGGCATTGAGACGATATTTGTTGAATTGGTAAGCAGCGAGTAACGCGCCCTCGACGACCGCCGCGGCGGCGCTGTCGGGATTTTTTCCTGGCGCAAACAACAGCGCAACTTCGTCGGCGCCCATGGCGACGGCCTCGCGGCGCGCTCGCGCTCCGGTTTTTCGCCAAGCATCGGTGGCGATCTCCGCCTCGCCGCCGGTACCGACCAGCAGCAGCTGAGCCGCGGGTAAGAGTCCCGCCGTGGTATAGAGCAGTGTCGTGCCCTCGGCGCCGATAAATTTGCTCTTGTGAATGCGCGCGCGCAGATGACCGTGGAGCCGGCGGTCCAAGGCGCGAATCTCCGGGCCATCCAGTTTTTTTTCTTGCACCGGAATAACCAGTAAACCGGTTTTGATGCGCTCCGCGCTCGTGTCGCGAAATCGTATTTCCATCCGGTCCTCGCTTAAACCTTGTGGCGAATCAGATTCATAAATTCGTTGCGGGTGTCCTGACGCGTGCGAAAGGCGCCGAGCAAACTGCTGGTGATGACGTAGGAGTTTTGTTTCTCGACGCCGCGCATGCGCATGCACAGGTGCTCCGCTTCGATGACGACGGCGACGCCGAGCGCGTCGAGCTTTTCCATAATAATCGTGGCGATTTGATTGGTCATGCGCTCCTGAACCTGCAAGCGCCGCGCGTAAACATCGACGAGACGGGCAAGTTTGGAGATGCCGACGATCTTA
>JAICHC010000018.1 GCA_025922795.1 Candidatus Binatia bacterium
GCCGCCGGCGGTCTACGCGGAACGCATCAACATGGCGACACCCAGCCGTGGCTTGTTCGAGTTCCCCGTGGTCGTGGCCATGCGCAAAGGTTTCTTCAAGAACGAAGACATAGACGTCGATAAAATTCAGATGCAGCCGGCAATCGGCGTCAAAGCTTTGATCTCCGGTGACGTCGACTATCTGCTCGCGTGGGGTTCGGCGCTTAGGGCTGCCGTGACCGGCGTGCCGATCAAAGCAGTCGTCGGGCTCGCCAGTCGACCCCTTCACGTGCTGGTTGCCCGGCCGGAAATCAGGACACCGAAGGACCTCAAGGGAAAGGTGATCGGTGTCGACTCCGTTGCCGGCACCGTAGACTACCTCTCGCGCGTGGCCGTACGCCATTTCGGCCTCGAGCCGGAAAGGGACGTTAAGATCATCGTCACCGGCGAGAGCCCGACACGGCTGGCTGCGCTGCACGCAGGTTCCATCGATGCGACGCCGATCGATGTCGCCTTCGCTGTAAAGGCGGAGGATGAAGGCTTCCGCCGGCTCATCTATTTGGGCGATCTGATCGAGCTGCCGCTGTCAGGCATCGCGGTGATGGTCCAGAAGCTGCAAACGCAACGGGAGCAAGTGAAAAGAGTCGTCCGTGCCACAGTACGCGGGACGCGCTTCATGAAGCAGAATCGCGCCGAAACCGTGCAGATGCTCTCCAACTATCTCAAAATCACGCCCGCGCAGTCAGCCAAAGCTTACGACGCTTCGATCAACTCGTTCACCGACGACGGCATCATTTCGGATAAGGGAGTGCTGTTGGACGTGCAGCTGACGAAAGAACGACTCAAGCTCACGAAAGATATTCCCTTGAGCCAGTTGGTGGATTGGAGTCTGGTGAAGGAGATTAGTAAATAGAAGCGGATGACTTTGCGTCGAAGGTCGAATGGGAAATCATGTACTGTCCAAAATGCCGATCCGAGTACCGCCCTGGTTTCACATGGTGTAATGATTGTGATGTTGCGCTCATAGTCGAATTGCCGCCCGAGGAAGCCGCAGCATTTGTTGACCTCGTCGAGGTCCTTACCATGGCCGACGCAGGCCAGATTCCACTGATTAAATCGATTCTTGAAGCGGAAGAAATACCCTATCTTGCCCAGGGTGAGAATTTTAACCTAGCGCGCAACATACCCGTAAGGTTTCTTGTCCCTAAGGACTATTTAGAGATAGCCAGAGAAGTCCTGGTCGATTTCCTTTGAGCGAAATTAACGTAAGTTGGATGTTAGCTGCCAGCGCAATCTGGACCGAGATCGAATCCAGGAACTTTGCGCGAGCATGACGAGAATCGACACACTTGTTTAACGAACTTTTGAAACAGGACACAATTCCAGCGTTGCAACTTCCGCGCTCTTTCTACTAACAAAACACGATTGCCGTCGCCAAGCAGCTTTTGGGAAAGTATCTGGTGCGAAAGCATCCCGAAGGCGACACGATTGGGCGCATCGTCGAAACCGAAGCCTACGTTGGCCCCCAGGATCTTGCCTGCCACGCATCTAAAGGACGCACGGCCCGTACGGACGTGATGTTTGGCCCGGCGGGTCACGCCTATGTGTACTTCATCTATGGGTTTCACAACATGCTGAATCTGGTTACGGAAAAACAGGACTATCCAGCCGCTGTTTTAATTCGCGCCGCGGAACCCGTGGGCGGCATCGAATTGATGAAAACGCGGAGGAAAAACGGCGAACTGCTCAATCTTGCCAGCGGGCCGGGCAAACTCTGCCAAGCTTTTGCCATCGACCGTTCGCTGAATGGAGCGGATTTGTGCGTTGGTCTTCTTTACGTCGAGGATCGCGGTGAACCCCCTCCGAAATGTCAAACTACAGCACGAATCGGGGTCGATTACGCCGGCAGGTGGAAGAACAAGCCCTATCGATTTCTTGTTCGCGGTAGCGAGTTTGTTTCAAAAGTTTGATGAACGGCTAGTGAGCCGTTGCGTGCGTTGTTCGAATCAAGTCGATATCCAGAATGAGAACGGATTCGAAAACGATCTACGTCGACCTGGACGATGTGCTGTGTCAATCTGCGCGCCATTTTCTCCTTATTGTCGAGCGCGAGTTCGGTAAACGAATTAGATACGAGCAAGTGATCAACTTCGACGTGGGCCGTTCCTGCGGCTTAGCTTCTGAGGAGCGCGATGAGTTGTATCGTATCGTCCATCGGCCGGAGGAGCTGTTGAGCATGGCGCCAGTCGAGGAGGCGATCGCTGTCCTAAAGCAATGGAACGAGCGGGGATTCCACATCGCCATCGTTACCGGCCGACCACCGGATAGTTCTGAAGTCTCGCGTGAGTGGTTGGCCAAGCATCGGATCGCGCACAGTTCATTTACAGTCGTCGATAAGTACTCGCGTTTTACGCCGGACAGTTCTAAGGCAATTTCTTTGGCCGAATTATCCATGCGACGGTTTTGCTGGGCAGTTGAGGATTCCCTGCCGATGGCGCAGTATTTAGCCAATGAAATGAAGGTGCCGGTTGTTTTGCTTGATCGTCCATGGAATCAGTTCGAGGGGAAGCATGTGCGGATCCGCCGTTGTCGTGACTGGGACGAGATCTCCGCGGCGTTTCCGGCGCTCTCCTTTGGCAACAGCTGAGATAGGGCAAAATTACTGTTGGCGGGTATTGATTGGATAGTGGCTGCCCCTTGCTGCGTGCGAGCAACCCGTCGACTAGAATCGATGTTGCATAGATATCGAAACGTATTGTGCTTTCTCGGGATCTGCTGGTCCATTCAAGTTGCCGGCTGCGCAACGTTGATCGAAACATTTGAGCGCAGGAAAAGCGCCCTCATGACGGCGGCTGCTGCCGGAGACGCTGGCCGAGTCAAGCAATTGTTGGCTGGAGGAACCGACCCCGATTTTACGGAGGGTGGCTTATCGCCCTTGGCGGCCGCGACGCTCGGCGGTCATCTGGCGAGCGCGAGAGCCTTGCTGGAAGGCGGTGCTTCGGCTGACTTCGAGCTCGCAAACGGTCGTCGCGCGCTCGCGCTGGCGGCGCGTCGCGGCGATGTCGATGCCATCCAGCTGCTGCTCGCTTTCAAAGCCGACGCAAACGCCCAAAATCATTCCGGCGAAACGGCGCTGCAGGTGGCAGCCTGGGAGGGTCACGCCGCTGTCGTTCACGCGCTAGTCGCTGCTGGGGCCAATCCGAACAGCCGCGATAAATCGGGTACGAGTCCCTTACATGCGGCCGCGAGCCGGGGGCATACTGACGCGGTCAGGGCACTCATTCATGCCGGCGCCGACGCTAACGCGAAAGGATTAAACAGCGGCGTTACCCCGTTATTGATGGCTGCGGGCGGTGGTCATGTCCTGACGGTAAGAGCCTTGATTGCCGATGGCGCCGCCGCCAACGCCGCCGCCACCGGAGTCACTGCTTTGCGCATTGCGGCGGCGATGGGCAACGCCATTATGCTTAAGGATTTAATCGCGGCCGGAGCGCCTCTGAACGAGCGCGACTCGCAGGGCCGAACCGCGCTCACGCTGGCGCGGTTGGGAAAGCATGCTGAAGCGGCGAAAGTTCTTGAGGCGGCTGGGGCGACGGAATAATGCTCTTCAGCCCGCTTTGAGCGGCGGCCCACTCTTCGAATGGCGCTCGGTGAGTTCGATGACGTAACCGTCGGGGTCCTGAATGAAGGCAACGCGATCCTGGCTGCCGTGGCGATTGGGTTGTGGACCGAGAGTGAATTTGACGCCAGCGGCGTGTAGTTTTTCGCTCAGCTTGTAGAGGTCGGAGACGTAGAGGGCGACGTGGCCGTGCCATTTGGGCATTTCCTTGATATGACCCGGCCCTCCGGTCTCGATGAGTTCCAAACCCGAATGTTCATCTTCGCCGCCGTAACCGAGGTAGCCAACTCGCTCCCTTTTCTCCGGCGCCGGGCGAATGCGTTGGACGTCCATGCCGAGAAGCCGGGTGTAAAAATCGATGCTGCGGTCGAGGTCGCTCACCAGCATCATGGTATGCCGGATGCGAAAGGTAATATCGTTTACGGTTTTTTCACCTGCCATCGGTTCTCCACTACCCGGTTGCGGCATAATGCCGCCGACCGATTGAGCCGACAGCATCAGCTGTTTAAAAGAAATAGTTTAGCCGTTGACCACGGATCAAGCCGAGCATCACGCGCTGCAATGCGTATGCAGAGGATCGCTGCGTTTTCCTGCCTCACCGCTTACCGAGCCAGGAAATTAGCGGGATAAGACAGTGAACTAGGAATGGCGCTTACGGTGTCGTCTTTGCTTTCCGGCACCGTAGATCAGCATGCCCAGCATGAGCATAGTGATTGCCCAGTTTCCTATTGCCCAATCGAGAAATGGCCGAAGATTAGAGAACAGCCCTGTTGCGTATTCCCCGATAATGTCCATGTGACCACCTCCGGGAAACTATTCGCGTACGAGCTAGAAGCTACCTTGAATAATAGTCAGGGGTGCCGCCGCCAAGCAAGGCCCTTTCTGCTGACGTTATACTTTTACCGCATCATCAAATGACGCAAAAAATTCCAAAATACGTCAGGGTTGGACGTTTGTGTCAGATTAATTTTTTTGTCAGTGCGCGTTGGTCGAATCGCCGCCCCCAATGGTATTAATTGGGCTGCCGCTAGAAAGGCTCCGGGGAGCGCGCCCCAACCATTGTCGAGCTTCGAACCGATGCCTGCGAGATTACGAAAGCGCCTTAATGAAAGCTCTGCGCAGGAACACGCCGATCAGATGCCGCTTGTAATCGGCGCTGCCTTCGAGATCGTCGACCGGATCCGCGGCCTGCGCAAGCGCCTCGGCGGCAACACCCAACTGTTTTTCAACCTGCGTCCTAGACCCGGTGAGGAGTTGATTGGCTTGATCCGACCGCGTCGGCACGGCGCTGACGCTGCCGACGACGGCGGTTGCGTTTTTGATCGTATCGCCATCAAAATTCAAGAGTAAGGCCAAACCCAGCGTTGGTCGTTCCTTGAGCTGGAATTTTAAATAAGCCGCGCGCTGGGATTTACTCAACAGCGGAACCTCCACGGCGGCGAGTAATTCGTCTGTGGCCAAGGCAGTTTCGTAAGCGCCGGTGATGAGCTGATCGATAGTGATTGTCTTGGCTCCGGACTTGCCCTGAACATGCGCCTTGGCGCCGAGGGCCGCCAATAAGGTCGCGGGGTCCGAGTGCGGTTCGGCGAAACAGAGGTTCCCGCCCAGTGTGCCGCTGGTGCGGACGCGCACGTTGGCGACGTTAGTTTCCATCTCACCGAGCACCGGCAAGTTTTGGCGCACTAACGCGCTGCGCTCAATCGCGCGATGTGTCGCCGTGCTCCCGATCACCAGCGTACCATTTCTTAACTCGATCTTGTTAAGATCAGGGATAGTCTTCACGTCGATCAAGTGCTTATAGCGGAGCAGGTCATGCTTCATGGCGAGCAGAAGTTCGGTGCCGCCGGCATAGAGCCGCCCGTTCTCGCCAAACTCGGCGAGCAGCTGCGAAGCTTCGGCGCAGGTTTTCGGTTGGTGGATAGTAAAATCTCTTAAGGGCATAACGAGTTCTGGGCCGGTTCAAACATCGTGTAAGATTTCGGATTGTATTTCTTGAACTTTAAACTTTGGGACCTTGAAGCTTTTTCTGTTTCAGGGCACGCCATACTTTTTCCGGCGTGAGCGGGGCTTCCCGGATGCGCACGCCGACCGCGCTGTCGACGGCGTTTGCGATGTTAGCGGCCATCGAATTCAACGATGCTTCGCCGCCCCCTTTCGCGCCGTAGGGGCCGACACCGTCCTGATTCTGCACCAGATGCAATTCGATTTGCTTCGGTAGGTCGGAAAAGCGCGGCAGACGGTAATCGAGGATCGAGCCGTTGACTAGTTGCGAGCCTTCGTACACGAGCTCTTCAAAGAGTCCGATGCCCATCCCCATGGTCGCAGCGCCGAGGTCTTGACCTTCAGCGAGCGCCGGGTTGATCGCGAGACCCACATCGCCGACAGTCGCGAGTTTTTCCATGGTGATTTTTCCGGTTTCTTCATCCACGGAAATTTCACATCCGGTGGCGGCGGCTTCCCAAAAAACCGGCAGCTTGGCAAACCGGCCGGCTTTGCGAATGTAGGCGCGGCCGATGACTTCCCCGTCAGGGAGAGCGTAGAACTTGCTGATGACCTCCGACCAGTTTAACTGTGCCTCGCCGCAACGCACGCCGCCGCGAACGACTTCGATCTGCTCGGCTTTGACTTTCAGCACGTCGGCCGCCATTACGGCCATTTGCTCGATCGCGTCGCGACTTGCGTCGAGGACCGCACTGCCCATCAATGTCGTCGTCCGACTCGCACCGGTGGAGCGGTCGTACGGCGTAATTGCGGTATCCGAGGAGACCACGCGAACTTTGTCGAACGGCACGCCCAACTCCTCGGCGGCAATCTGCGGCAAAACCGTATGGCTTCCCTGACCCAGTTCCGTGCTGCCGGTCAGGATCGTTACGGAGCCGTCGGCGTGGACGCGAATGGCGGTCGACGTAAGCGGATAAGCTCCGGCATCGCTGCCGGAGACGGCCACCGTTCGGCCATGCCCTTTCGGCAAAGGCTTGCCCCAGCCGATCGCCTTCGCGGCGGTGTCCAAATCTTCTTTGAGAGTGCCGTCGAACGGGCGCAGGCCGGGAAAAAATTCTTCGCCGGGCTTGGCAGCGTTCATCAAACGAAATTCATACGGATCTTTGCCGATTTTCTTCGCCAGCTCGTCAATCTGCGATTCGCCCGGCAACGTCACCTGAGCGCAGCCAAAGCCGCGATAGGAGCTGGCTGGCACCGTATTCGTGTAATAGGAAGAATTCTCGATCAGCACGTTAGGGATCGCGTAGGGACCGACGCAGCGGTTGGTCGATTTTTCGACAACCAGCGGACTATTCTCGGCGTACGCGCCGGTATTCATCAGAATTTTTGCCTGGCGCGCGATGATGTTGCCGTTTTTATCGACCGCCGTGCGCATCCAAGTGTAGGCGTCGTCGCTGCGCGTCGTGAGCATCGCTTCTTCGACGGTGAGCTGCAGCTTCACCGGCCGCTTGGCTTTCCAAGCACAGGCGGCGACGAGCGGCTCGATCTTCGTATACGACTTGCTGCCGTAACCGCCGCCGACGAACGGCACGATCAAACGCACCGAGCTCACCGGCAAATTGAAGACCGACTTCAAATCGTGGCGCACCATGAAGGGATGCTGCGCCGAAGAGTAGATCGTCACGCCCTGGTCGTTGACCTCCGCGATGGCGACGTAGGGTTCCATCGCGTAGGCGTAGGTCATCGGGAAATAATATTCACCCTCGATGACCGCCGCCGCTTCCTTGAAAGCTTTGTCAACATCGCCCCACTGGATTTTGTGGGTTTGGCAAATATTCGTCCCTTTGCCGGCAGTGACCTCGCCTTCGAAACCGCGCAGCGCGCCTGCTGCGAATTTCCTCTCGTGCAGGAGCGGCGCGTCCTTGGCCGCGGCTTCCTCCGGTGTAAACACGGCTTTCAGCTCTTCGTACTTGACCTCGATCAACTCCAACGCTTTGAAGGCGGTGCGCTCGTCCACCGCCACGACCGCCGCCACCGCTTCTCCGGCGTAGCGCACTTTATCGATGGCGAGGAGCGGGTGATCTTTGACCGCGTGACCGTAATACGGATTGATCCCGTCGAGATCGTAGCCGGTGACGACGCAGTAGACTCCCGGATACGCTTCCGCGCGTGATTTGTCGATGGAAATGATACTGGCGTGAGCGTAGGGGCTGCGCAGAACTTTCGCGTAGGCCATGCCGATGAGCTTCAGATCGGCAACGTACTGAGCCTTGCCGGTGACTTTGACCCGCCCGTCGCGGCGCGGCAGCGAATGATTGACGACATGAAAATCGGTCTTTTTATCGGCGCTCACTTCTTCGACTCCTTAGCCATTACCTCGGCGGCGCGCTGGATCGCCGCGACGATCGGCACATAACCGGTGCAGCGGCAGAGATTGCCGTCCATATAATGAATAATCTCATCGCGCGTCGGCTTTGGATTCTCATCGAGCAATGCTTTGGCCGACATGATCATGCCCGGAGTGCAGTAGCCGCATTGAAAAGCAAACTCGTCAATGAAAGCCTGCTGCAGCGGGTGAAGCGTTCCGTCGGCTTTTTGCAGGCCCTCGATGGTCATGACACTTTTATCGCGCGCCTCGTAGGCCAAATACGTGCAAGCGCTCACGGGCGCGCCGTCGACCAACACTGTGCAGGCGCCGCACACCTGCACCTCGCACGAAACTTTGGTGCCGTTGAGATTCAAGGTATTGCGTAAAACCTCGGCGAGAGTGTCCGCAGGTTCACAGTCGATTTGCTGAACTTTGCCGTTCAGTTCAAATGAAAGTTTCATGGGTAACAATCATTGGCTTATTGGAGTGCCGGAGTATTGGGTGTTGGAAACTTCGCATTACTCCGAAACTCCCTCAGTACTCCATCACTCCATCTTCTTTAATTGTATTTCGGCAGAATATTTTCCGCCCAGAGCTCCATCTGTCGGTTCAGGCTATCCATGGTCGGATAGATGACCTTGAGCTCGAAGTGCTGCACGCCGTTTTCGATGAATTCATCGACCCGCCGGCGCACGTCGTCCACCGAGCCGAAGATGTGACGGTCGAGGGCGAACTGCATGCTGTCGATATCGCGCTCGTAACTCTCGCTGCTCGTCTTCAGAGTCGGCATCGCCAGATTCAAGCCTTCCTCGCGGCTCTTCGCGATGGTCGCAAGCTTCTCCACCGCAATGGTGATCTTCGAGGGATCCCGGCCTTTTTCTCGCGCGGCTTGCGCCAAGATATCGCAGCCGACTTTCATCTCTTTGGGCGAGAGCCATCCGGGAATCCAGCCTTCGCCGTATTTGCCCGCGCGCTTGGCGGCAAGCTTCATCCAGCCGCCGACCCAAACCGGCGGATGCGGTTTCTGGAATGGCTTGGGATAAACTTCGGCATTTTTGAACTCGATAAAGTCGCCTTTGTAAGATGCGAGAGGCTGCGTCCAGATCGCCTTCATCGCCTCTATGTATTCGTCGGTCCGATCGCCGCGCCGGTCATAGGGAATGCCGAAAACGCCGAACTCGTCGGATTCGCGCGTCGCTTTGGAACCGAGGCCGACCCCGACGAGCAAGCGACCTCGAGCGAGATGATCCAAGGTCGAGTACTGTTTCGCGGCATAAATCGGATTGCGGCAAGGCATGACCAAACAGGCGACGCCGAGGACGATCTTTTTGGTCTCCGCGGCGAGATAGGACAACATCGTCGTCGCTTCGAAGAAGTTTGCCTCCTGCGAATCGGTGATAGCTTCGAAGGCACCCGAGGAAATGTGATGGCGATGCATCTCGGTGCTCCAGACTACATGGTCGTGCACCCAGATCGCGTCGAAGCCCATTTCCTCGGCCGATTTGGTGGCGGCGACGATGTTTTCGATGCTCGAGAGCGGCCCGGAATTTGGCACCCTCACGCCGAACGAAATCTTCTTCATGAAAGCTCCTATTTCTTTTCGGTAACTTCGACCTTGTGGTATTTGAGATGGCGGTCGTACCAATCCACCACGTTGGACGCAACATCATCAAAATAGTCGTTATAAATGCCGTAGTGCGTGGTTTTTTTGTACAAGACCAGCTTTTTAGGCTCACCCGCTTTTGCGTATAGATCGAATGACTGCTGCTCCGGCGTAACGGCGTCGCCTTCGACGGCGATAAAAAGCGCGCCACGCGGCGAGATTTTTTGGACAACATCGATAGGGCTATATTCTAGAATCGCTTCGGCACAAGCGAGCGGCATGGCATCGGGAATCTTATCGGCAACGTCTTTTTTGATCGTTGTCGTTTGCCGCTCCGGAGTTTGCACCATGATGCCGCCGTCGCGCGCGCTGACAATGGCGCCCGAGCCGGTTAAGGCCCGTTTCTTCCGATCTTCCTCGATACTCTTGAGATAATCGACCCATTCGTACTCGCGTCGCATCGAGTGTAACCACTCCCTGCCGCTGCTGACACCGAGGTAACTGACACAGCACTTCACGCGTGAATCGATGGCGGCAACGTAGACGGCGTTGCCGCCGCCGGTGCCGCCGGAGCCGTAAGTAGCAATGCGGTCAGGATCGATCTCCGCGCGCGTCTGCATATAACTGATAGCGCCGCGAATGTCCGCGGCCTGCCATTGCGGCATGACCCAGCCGCGCTCGGTGCCTTCGCTGTCACCCCAACCGCGGTAATCGAAACAGAGACAAGCGTAGCCGGCGGCGCAAAGTTTTTCGAACATCATGATGTAGTGCTTGGCGTCCTTGAGGCCGAGAAAACCCGGCCCCTGAACGATACCGGCGTAAGGCTTGTTTTGTTCCGAGTCCGGCAAATAAAGCACCCCGGCTAGCTTGATGCCTTCGCTATAAAAATTTACTTTTTCCGTACGCATGTCGACTCCAAAATTTATGGGGTCAAGTCGTCAAACAGTTCAAATCGTCTCTAATTCCGATCTGCAGAACATTTGAACGACTTGAACGTATGGAACGATTTGAACGAGCTCTACGCTCTTACGGCCGGCAGAACTTCTTGGCCCAACAAGTCGATCTGCTGGTACCAATCGGCGTAGCGGAAGCGCAGATCGAAAACGATATGATTGAGTCCGGCGTCTTCGTACCGCTTGGTGTCGCGGGCAATGTCCGCCGGAGTTCCGGCCATGAGCAGCCCTTCAATGTCCTCGACCGTGGAGAAGGTGCCGGATTTCGGTTTCACCCAAGTTTTCTTGCTCGGGGAGTTGCCTTCGTTGATCAAACCCTTGGTGTTCACTTTGCCGAGCGCGACATCGCGATTTTTATCGATGCTGGTGATCGGAATCGCACCGGTGGTCACCATCGGCCTTCCCGCCAGCTTGCATTGTTCCTCGAGGTACTTGACCATCTTATTAAAAGTCGCGGTGGGAATCCGTCCGGGCATCCAGCCGTCGCAATAATCCGCCGCACGGCGAACGGATGCCGGCGTGCCGCCGCCGTACCAGATCGGAATCGGCTTCTTCGGCGTCGGCTTGAGCTCGACGTCCTTGAAATCGTAATAATCATCCTTGTAGGTGATTTTTTCGCCGGTCCAGAAGCGGCGGCAGAGTTGGGCATTGATTTTCGCCATGTTGGCGCGATCCTGCAAAGTGACCTTTTTGTAGCCGGCTGCTTCGAATTCATGGGGAAAAGTACCGAGGCCCAGACCCATGATGAGGTTCTCACACATGGTGCTCAGGCCGGCCATGGACTGCGCCAAATGAATGGGGTGGCGATGGGAGATCACCGTGCCGGTGCCGAGTATCAATTTCTTGCACACAGACGAGATTGCCGCCAGGATCAGCAACCCTTCGATGTGAGTATTATCTTCGCCTTCCATGCCGTGCGGTTCGAAAACCAGGTGGTCTCTGACCCAAACCGAATCGAAACCATAGGCCTCGGCCTTTTTCGCTCCCTCAATGCAAAGTTCCGTGGAGCCATACTCGCAAAAATGGGGCAGCAGTAATCCGAATTTCAACTTCGTCGCCATCTCTTTGTCTCCTTCAGATTTGTGTCATTTGTTTTAGAAAAAATTCTTATCACATTTTTCTCGCCAATGTCCACGAGCGTGAGCCGGATGATTTCGCGCCGAATTCTTGGATGATTGAGTCCGGTTGACAGGTATTCCGATAAGGCAGTAATAAGGCAGTGCGCCCCTTTTAGCGAGTTGCAGGAGGTACCCGCCATGGGCGGACCCGTCAAAGAGTTCGAAGTTCATCCTTACGTCCAATTCATGTTGGACAAGTACAGTCCGTATAAAAAATGGATCGACTCCGAAGGCGTGCCAATCATCGGCGGCGCCTTTGTAAAAGATGTGCGCACGGAAAAGCTCGGCTACTGGAAGCGTAAAGATTGCTTCGGGGCCATCTGCACATTTTCCGATCAGATGGTTGCCGACGCCTATATCGCCGAAATCGCGCCGGGCAAGAGCATGAAGCCGCAGCGGCAGCTCTATGAAGAAATCATCACCGTTGCGGCCGGCCGAGGCGCGACCAGCGTGTGGTATGAAGGCACGGCGAAGCGGGTCTTTGAATGGGAAAGAGGCAGCACGTTCGCGATTCCGCTCAACGCCTGGCACCAGCATCACAACGCAAGTGGCTCCGAGCCATGCCGCTATTTTGCTTTAACCAGCCAGCCTGTAGCCTTTGAGCTCTTCCGCGACCCCGAATTTATCTATAACACCCATTACATGTTCAAAGACCGGTTCGATCCGGGGGATCCCGAGTTCTTCGCGAAAGAAGGCCAGTATTTTACGGAATACTATGGCGGCATTCTTCATTCCAACTTCATTCCGGATATTCGCAAGATCAATCTCGTGCCGCGCGAAAAGCGCGGCAAAGGTACGCGCAACATGTATATCCACATGTCCGGCAGTGCCATGCTTGCCCATGTGTCGCAGTTTCCCGTAGGGCGATACAAGAAGGCGCACCGTCACGGCCCTGGCGCCCATGTATTCCTGCTCGACTCGACGGGTTATACGCTGATGTGGAATGAAGGAGAGAAACCGGCAAGATACGATTGGCATGAAGGCACGTGCATCTCGCCGCCGGCGGGCACGTGGCATCAGCACTACAATACCGGAGCGCAGCCCTGCAAATTCGTCGCGCTCCATGCCAATACGGCGGTGCAGAAAGAGGAGAAAGGCATTGAACAAATCGAATTCGAGGACGAAGACGATACAATGCGCAAAATGTACGCCGAAGAATGCGCGAAAAATGATGTCCAGGTCGACATGGGTTAGGTGTCTCAGGAAAAACATTGCAGGTGAGGCAGGAATCGGAGGTCCAATGAGAAATTTCAGGCTGACCGCATCGTTCTTCGTTTGTTTATTCGTCTTGGGCGGCTTTTTCACAAACGCGAACAGTGCCGAGTCGATCGACGCGACCTATGACAAAGCC
>JAICHC010000019.1 GCA_025922795.1 Candidatus Binatia bacterium
TAACCATTGCGTACGGCGCCGTAGAGGTCGATCGTGCTTTCGGCGACGCGTTCGAAACGGTCCAGGTTCAACGATCGTTCGTTCACCGTATTGGTCGCCGTCGCCGCTGCCGAGCCCCACCACGGAATAAAGTACGTATAAGGTGTCATCGCCGCATCAAAAGCATAGCCGACGCCGTCGCGGATCGTAAGCGGCGGCAAGAAGGGTAGAATCAGATATGGGCCGGGTCCTATGCCCCAGGTGCCGAAGGTCTGACCGGTGTCCTCATCTCTCTGTTCGATGCCGAAAGCATCTTTGGCAATGTCAAAAAATCCGACGAATCCGACGGTGCTGTTGATCGTAAATCGCGCAAGTTCGGTGCCGGCGCCGCTAAACTTCAGCTGCAAGCCGTTGTTAACCACGCGCCGAACCACGGAGAGGTTATCAAAAAAGTTGTGCACGCCGCGCTGCACCGGATCGGGGAAGATGAAATCCCACCCGGTAGCGAGCGGCTTTAGGAGAAATCGATCGACCACTTCGCGGTTGAACCAGAACATTTTTTCGTTGAAGCCTTCCCAAGGATCTTCATCAAAGTCCTCACCGGGAGAGGCTGCCATCGGTGCTGCATCTCCGCTGGTCATCGCGCCGCTCGCGTCGGCCTGGCTAAGCGCGATCATCGGCTGGACGGTCTCGGTGCCGTCGGGTAGCGCAGGAGTTTCTTCTGCCTGGCCCGTTTTCGTTACCGGTAACAACGAGCCGAGCGCCGCTGCGAATAGTGCGGCGGTAACGAATCGTTGAATCCGATGCCCGAAATCTTTATACATTCGCTCTCTCCTTCTTCGCTGAATTACATGAACGGGGTATAATGGTCAAGCCACACGTGGGCTTAGAGCTTATTTTATGCGGAGCTTTAAGCCAAAACTATGCCACGAACGATCGACCGCGGAGTTCTTGCCGAAAGAGCGGGAATTCAAAGCATTTAGGCGATCGTGAGCTGCGATCTTCGACCACTTTGTTGATCAGTGCAATAGACAAAAATCGCACTCGCGTCCATTTAGCGACAAAACAAGCCCCCTTTGTCATTGTGCATCTCAAGTTTGCACCCCCTCCGGAGATCGGCTATTTTTACAAGGTGTCGAGCGCGTCCAGAGATCGGATGATCGTCCTTGGCGTGACTGGCGGAATCGCCTGTTACAAAGCGGTCGAGCTCGTGAGGCTGCTAGTCAAGAACGGGTTCAAAGTGCAGGTGATTATGAGCCGCGGCGCGATGGAGTTCGTCACGCCTCTCACTTTTCAGACCCTGTCCGGCAATCCCGTCGCAACCGAAACTTTTAGTCTTACGCAAGAATCTGAAATCGGCCATATCAACCTTGCCGATAGCGCCGATCTTTTTGTAGTTGCGCCGGCTACCGCCAATGTGATCGGCAAAATTGCCGGCGGGATCGCCGACGATCTGCTAACAACCGTGCTCATGGCCACCCAGGCGCCAGTGTTGATTGCGCCGGCAATGAACATCCACATGTACGAGAATCCGATCGTGCAGGAGAATCTGCGCAAGCTCAGACGGATCGGTTATCACCTTATGGAACCGGCCGAGGGCTATCTTGCTTGCGGCTACCAGGGCAAGGGGCGGCTGCCCGACGCGGAAAAGATTGCCGAGACCATCGAGCGCTTGCTGAGAACTAAAGATTTGACCGGGGAGCGGCTGCTGATCACCGCCGGCCCGAGCAGGGAGCCGATTGATCCGGTGCGCTACCTGTCCAACCGCTCATCCGGAAAAATGGGCTATGCGCTGGCGCGCGCGGGGCTACGCCGGGGCGCCGACGTCGTGCTGATCAGTGGGCCGACAGCGCTCGATCCGCCTGTGGGAGCGCGGGCGATTGGGGTGACAACCGCGGCGGAGATGCGTGAGGCCATTTTGAAAGAGTATGCGCGCTGCACGGCAGTCGTCATGGCCGCGGCCGTTGCCGATTACCACGCCGCTTCGGTGGCCGAAAAGAAAATCAAGCGCGGTCAAGGCACCCTCGAGATCTGCCTTGAGGCGAACCCGGACATTCTCAAAGAACTCGGCCAAAACAAGGAAAGTCGGTGGCTCATCGGCTTTGCCGCTGAAACTGAAGAGTTGACAGCCAATGCGCAAAAGAAACTGCGCGAGAAGAACCTCGATATGGTGGTCGCCAATAATGTCGCCGAGGCCGGCAGTGGTTTCGACGGCGAGACCAACATCGCAACCATCGTCGATCGCACCGGTGCAATTCGCGCGCTACCGCTGATGAGCAAAGACGATTTGGCCGATCAGATCTACGATCATTTTCTCGCCTTAAAGAGCCGCCGCTGATATGGGAACTCCGCGGGAGCCCAAGGCGGCGAAGTATTTCGTCGCAGTGCTCTCGTCCGACACCGAGCTTCTCACTAGCGTCGAGAACGTTGTGACGAGCGCCTTGAGCGAAATCGACAGTCGAAGCAACGTGATCCCGTGGAGCGCGACGAATTTTTATGAAAAGGAAATGGGAGCCGGGCTCTCAAGGCGGTTCCTTTCGCTACGGGCTTTGGAATCGCCTGAACGTCTCGCCGCGGTCAAGCTCAAGACCCAAGAAATCGAGGATCGATATCGATCTCCGCAGACTCAGGGACGAAGTGTGAATCTCGATCCCGGCTACATCGACGCTTTCAAAGTCGTGCTCGCTTCGACCAAAAATGCCGGTCAGCGCATCTATTTGCATTTGGGCATCTACGGCGAAGTGACGCTGCGTTATCACAATGCCGGTTTTCATGGCCTCGATTACACCTATTCTGACTATCTATGGCCTGCAAGCATCGAGTTTTTCACTCAGTTGCGCGCGCGATATCTGATCCAATTGAGACAACTCGGCTGAATCTCCGGGCACAAATATCTACCTACAATAGCGATGTTGCTCCGCATCATCGTCCGGTGCTAAGATCCCTCGCTGAAGGGGATTGAATCCGCGGTGTCCGAATCTAACGAATTAGAGGAAGTCAACTCCTTGGTGGAGTCCTTGCGGCGCCACTTGCAGCGGCGCCAGCGGGCGCGGATCCGCGTCTTAACGCGCGGGGAACCGGCCCGCCGCATAGGATCCAGCACCGGTGAAAACGAAAATTTCGCTGACGGCGATCTTTTTTTGGGTCCGTCGCCGGCGCAGAACTTTGGGAGTCTTGAAGAGTTGCGTGCCGAGATCGGCGATTGCCGACTTTGCAAGCTGTGCTCTGGACGCACCCATGTGGTCTTCGGCGTCGGCAATCCGCATGCTCGATTGATGTTCGTCGGCGAAGGGCCGGGACGCGACGAAGATCTTCAGGGCGAGCCGTTCGTTGGCCGAGCCGGTCAGCTCTTGACCGATATCATCACCAAAGGTATGGGCCTCATGCGGGAGGATGTTTATATTGCCAACGTGGTGAAATGCCGGCCGCCGGATAATCGCAATCCCGAACCCGACGAAGTGGCGGCCTGCGAGCCTTTTCTCAAGAAGCAGATCGATCTCGTGCGCCCGGAGATCATCGTTGCTCTGGGCAAATTCGCAGTCCAGACCCTGCTGCAAACCAAGGCTCCGATCTCGAGGCTGCGTGGCAATTGGCACCGCTATCACGGTATCAAGCTAATGCCGACCTTCCATCCCGCTTATCTGCTGCGTAATCCGGCGGACAAAAGATTGGTTTGGCAAGATATCCAGAAAGTGATTCAAGAGCTGCGCAGTGAAAACCATTAAATTTTTACTGCTGATTGCGCTGTTCGCGCTCGCCGGTCCGGCGTGGGGTCAGTCACAAGCCGCACCAGAGCCGCATGTCGATCTGATTGTTATCGACGGTACGATTAACCCGGCTGTCGATGATTTTATCCGCGAAAGCATCGGTCGAGCCAAAGCCAACGGTGCGCGCGCGTTGATGATCCAATTGGACACACCCGGCGGTTTGGTTGACTCCACCCGCACGATCGTCAAGGAGATGCTGGCGGCGCCGGTGCCGATCATCGTGTACGTCGCTCCGAGCGGCGCTCGCGCAGGTTCAGCCGGAGTATTTATCACGTTGGCTGCTCATGTCGCGGCGATGGCGCAGGCGACCAATATCGGCGCCGCACACCCCGTTGCCGGAACAGGAGAAGAGGTCAAAGGAGCGATGGGTGAAAAGATCGTGAACGATATGGCCGCCTTCAGTGAAGCCATCGCGCAAAGGCGCGGTCGAAATGCAGAATGGGCCATTGAGGCGGTGCGCAAGAGCGTTTCCATCACGGCGACCGAGGCGCTCAAGAAAAACGTTGTCGATCTCATCGCCAAAGACGTTAACGACTTGCTCGCCCAGGCGCACGGCCGCGAGGTGGATCTCAATGGCCAGAAGCATGAGCTTTCGCTCAACCATGCCCGGATTGTGCAACATGAAATGAGCCTGAAGCAAAAAATACTGAATAGCATCGCCCATCCGAACATCGCTTATCTGTTGATGATGGCCGGGATTCTCGGCTTGTACATGGAATTTTCCCATCCGGGAACGATTTTCCCCGGCGTAACCGGAGCGATTTGCTTATTGCTCTCTTTCGCGTCGCTGCAATTGCTGCCGCTCAACTACACCGGGCTTGCGTTGATGTTTTTGGGTGTAGCGCTGCTCATCGGAGAGGCGTTCCTTCCAAGCTTCGGCATCTTGGGTATCGGAGGCATCATCTCGCTCGCGCTCGGCTCGCTTTTACTGTTCGATACCCCGACATCAGACTTTGCCGTCGATCGCTCCATCGTTTTTACCGCGGTCGCTACTTTAGGTATTTTCGTGTTCGCGATCAGCTATCTTGTGGTTCGCTCCCAGACAGCCGCTCCGACACTCGGCATGGAAGGCCTGATCGGCAAGATCGGTGAGGCTCGCAGCAAGCTTTCGCCCAACGGCAAAGTTTTTGTGCACGGTGAATATTGGAACGCTCAAGGGGACGGTGAGATCGATCCCGGCGAGAGAGTCAAAGTCGTCGGGTACGATGGCATGCGTCTCAAGGTGATCCGCTTGTCCAATGGGCATACGGAGAGCTAGGAGGAGGAGCAGCAGGCATGTTTGGACTTACCCCGATTGCAACTTTTTTGGTGATCGTCGTCGTGCTGCTGATCAGCGGCATAAAAATTTTAAAGGAATACGAACGGGCGGTGGTATTTCGGCTGGGCCGGATGGTCGGCGCGCGCGGACCGGGTATCACGTACATCATTCCAGGCATAGAAAAGATGGTCAAAATGGACTTGCGCACGGTCACCATGGATATTCCGCCGCAAGACGTGATCACGCGCGACAACGTTTCGGTCAAAGTCAATGCAGTACTCTATTTCCGCGTGTTGGAGCCTAACCGGGCGGTCCTCGAGGTGGAGAATTATTTATTCGCCACCTCACAACTCGCTCAGGTGACGCTGCGCAGCGTATGCGGCCAGGCGGAGCTCGATGAACTGCTGGCCGAACGCGAACGGATCAACAGCCGGATTCAGGAGATCCTCGATCAGCAGACCGATCCGTGGGGGATCAAAGTCGTTCTGGTCGAATTGAAGCACATCGACTTGCCGCAGGAAATGCAGCGGGCAATGGCGAAACAGGCGGAAGCGGAGCGCGAGCGGCGTGCCAAGATTATTCATGCCGAGGGCGAGTTCCAGGCTTCGCAGAAGTTGGCGGATGCGGCCGAAGTTATCGGCAAGCAGCCAATGGCATTGCAGCTTCGATTTCTACAAAGTCTAGTCGAAGTGGCTGGCGATAAAAACTCGACGACAATCTTTCCGGTGCCGATCGATTTGCTGACGCCGTTCGTCAAGAAGGACAATCAACCATAATTCACGGCTCTCACTAGCTGGTCTCGTTTCCGCCGATCCTGGCCAGGAATAAGCTGGCTGCGCGTGCGGTGTCCTGCAGCCGCCGTTTCGCATGAATCTCCAAGAGTTCCATTACGAGCTGCCGCGATCGCTGATCGCGGCATTCCCGACCCGCGAGCGCGAAGCCTCACGTTTGCTGGTGCTGCGGCGCCAAACCGGCGAGATCGTCCACACCCTGTTTGCCAAGCTGGGTGATTTTCTCGATCGCGGCGATTTGCTCGTGCTCAACGACACCAAAGTGTTTCCGGCGCGTTTGAACGGTACAAAGTCGAGCGGCGGTCGGGTGGAGGTGTTGGTGCTGGAGAGTTTTTCTGAAGCGGCCCGAAGCTTGTGGATAGCCCTGGTCGAGGGCGGTAAGAAACCGGCTGTCGGCAGTTGGATTCGTTTCGGGGCGACGATGAGCGCCGAGGTCATCGGCGACTTGCGAGGCGGCCGCTTCGCCCTCGAGTTTTATCACGAGGGCGATTTCAGCGCGCAGCTCGAAGCGCTCGGCGAGCCGCCGTTGCCGCCTTACGTGCGGCGGCAACGCGGTACCCAAGATTTGGACCGCGAACGTTATCAGACGGTTTACGCGACAAAGTCCGGAGCGATTGCGGCGCCCACTGCGGGTTTCCATTTCACCCGAGAGTTATTTGACAAACTTTCGGCGCAAGGAATCGAACGGACGCTTTTGACCCTGCATGTCGGGCCGGGTACGTTTCAGCCTGTACGCGCGAGCGCCATCGAAAACCATCGCATGGAAGGCGAACGTTATAGGCTCAGCGCCGAATGCGCAGAAAAAATCAATCGCGCAAAGCAGGCCGGCCAACGGGTCGTGGCTGTCGGATCCACCAGCACGCGCACTCTGGAATGGATCGCACTAAAAAGAACAAAGATCGTTGCCGACGAGGGAATCACGCATCTATATATCCGCCCGGGCGATCCTTTTCGTGTGCTCGACGCATTGATCACGAACTTGCATCTACCGGCCTCGACGCCCTTAATTCTTGTCGCTGCCTTTGCCGGCTTGGATCTTGTCCGTCGCGCCTACCGTGAGGCAATTGAGCAAGAGTATCGGTTCTATAGTTATGGCGACGCGATGCTGATCCTATAGAATCTTGGTTTTTGAATTATCGATATTCGATTTCAGATAGCAAAACGGATCTCCTGGCCAGCAAGCTTGTACGGACAATCAACATCCAGATAGAAAATCGAGACATGCCCGATCATTTCACGGTTCTCAAGGAGGATTCTTCGACTGAAGCGCGTCTCGGCTGCTTGGTTACTGCGCACGGCGAAATTCAGACGCCCTGTTTCATGCCGGTTGGGACGCAGGGAACCGTGAAGGCGATCTTGCCGCGCGATTTGAAAGAAATAGGTTGTCAGATTTTGCTCGCCAACACCTATCATCTTTATCTGCGGCCGGGCCATGATCTGATCCGCGAAATGGGGGGCTTACATCGCTTTATGGGCTGGGACCGGCCGATTTTGACTGACAGCGGCGGTTATCAGGTGTTCAGTTTGGGGGCGATACGAAAGATCACCGATGACGGGGTGCAATTTCAGTCGCACTTGGACGGCTCGTCTCATCTGCTCACGCCGGAGAAAGCGGTGGAAATCCAAGAAGCGCTGGGCAGCGATATTGCCATGGTGCTCGATGAGTGCATCCCGGCCGACGCGGCGCGCGCTTACGTTCAGGACTCGACCGAGCGGACGGTGCGGTGGGCTCGACGAAGTTTGCGCGCGCGCGGTAAATCGCATCAATGGATGTTTGGTATTATCCAAGGCGGATTATTCGAGGATCTACGACAGCGCTGCGTCGAGGACATGACACAGCTGCCATTTGAGGGATTCGCCGTCGGCGGCCTGGGTGTCGGCGAAAGCGAGGCGCAGCTAAACGCTATCGGCAGTTTCACGGCCGGTTTATTGCCGGCCGATCGTCCCCGCTACTTGATGGGCGTGGGGCGGCCTCAAAACGTGATCACCGCCGTGCGCGCCGGTTTCGACATGTTCGACTGCGTCATTCCGACCCGCAACGCGCGCAATGGCACACTGTATACATCGACGGGCAAGTTGAACATCAAGCGCGCCGAGTTCGCGGCCGATCGGCGTCCGCTCGACGAGGCTTGCGATTGTTATTGCTGCGTCAATTTTTCGCGCGCCTACTTGCGCCATTTGTACATGGCGGGCGAGATTCTGTCGTCGCAGCTAAATAGTTTGCACAATCTTTACTTTTACCACCGGCTCATGGATAAGTGTCGGGAGGCGATTCGCGCCGGCGGTAGCGGGCGCTGGTCACAAATTTACGCCAACTTAGAGGCGACGTGAATCGACGGATTAGGAGGAGCTATGGTCGATATTGCTTACGCGCAAGCGGCGCCTGGAGCCGGCGGGCCGGGACCGCTTGTCACGATACTGCCGTTCATTCTTATCTTCGTGATTATGTATTTCATGGTGATCCGCCCGCAGCAGAAAAAGTCGCGGGAGCATCAAGACATGCTGCGCAAGCTAAAGCGCAACGATGAGGTGATGACCTCTGGCGGAATTTACGGTAAGGTGATTGATTTGAAGGAAACAGTAGTGACGGTGGAGGTTGCGCCGAACGTGAGAATCCGCGTTCACCGGCCTCAGATCGCAGCTGTTCTCACCGCTGAAAAAGCAGCAGCCAAGGAAGGAAAGGATTAGCTGAATGCGGCAAAACGTTCGGGCGCGGCTCGTTCTGTTCACTCTTTTGACCGTCGCCTCACTGGTTTATTTGGTTCCGACTTTCGTCGACCCACTGACAGAGCGTTGGAGCACGTTCCTGCCGGCGTATAAGATCCAGCGTGGGCTGGATCTTCAGGGCGGCACTGATTTGGTTCTCGAAGTGAAGGTCGATAAGGCGATCGAAAACAACGTGGAACGGCTACGCGCGGATCTAACCCGCATTCTGCGTGAAAAGGGTGTTTCGGGTGTCACGGTAGAAAGAGAGGGCATCCAGTTGTACGTCAGGGCGCCGGCGGCGAGCACCGAGCCAGTACGGGGAATTCTCAATAGCGAATTCGGCAACTTAGTTGAAGCCAAGACGCCGCAGACGGGCGCCGGCACCATGGAATTCTACCGCACGTTGAGCAAAGAAGAGATTCGCTCGCTGCGAGATTACGCAGTAGACCAGACCTTGGAGACAATTCGTAACCGAATCGATCAATTCGGCGTCAGTGAACCGATTATCCAGCGTCACGGCGAGAATAACATTCTAGTTCAGCTGCCGGGCATTCAAGACCCTGAACGTGCCAAGGAAATCATTGGCAAGACCGCGCTCTTGGAATTCAAGCTGGTCGACGAGAGCTCCAGCGTTGAGGATGCAATTAAAAGCGGTCCCCCGCCGGGTCGTCAGGTGCTTTACGGCCAGCCGGTAAGAGGAGAGGGAATCGGAACTGAAAAGGAAGCCTACGTGCTCGAGTCGCGCGCGCTGTTGACCGGCGAATATATTCAGGATGCGCGGGTGCGGCCGGCAGAGCAGCTGCAGGGAGCCTCGGTGGAGTTGGTTCTGAATGCAACCGGAGCGCGGCTGTTCGAACAAATCACCGCTGCGAACGTCAAGCGGCGCCTCGCGATCGTTCTCGATGACCGCGTCTATTCCGCGCCGGTGATTCAGGAGCGCATCGCCGGGGGGAGAGCGTCGATCACCGGAAATTTCGATCTCAAAGAGGCACGCGATCTCGCGATTGTGTTGCGCGCGGGCGCTTTGCCGGCGCCGGTCGAGATCGTCGAAGAGCGAACCGTCGGACCGTCGCTGGGTAAAGATTCGATCCGACAAGGAGTCACCTCCTTCATCGTCGGCGGCGTGCTTGTGATCGTATTCATGATCGCCTACTACAAGCAAGCGGGATTGGTCGCGGTCGTGGCGGTCGTGCTCAATGTCCTTTACATGTTGGCGACGCTTGCCGGGTTTCAAGCCGTTTTGACGTTGCCGGGCATCGCCGGCATCGTGCTCACCGTGGGCATGGCAGTCGATGCCAACGTTTTGATCAATGAACGGATCCGTGAAGAGTTGCGAGCGGGACGGGCCGTGCGATCGGCGATAGAAGCGGGTTACAAGAATGCCTTGCCGGCGATTCTGGACTCCAACATCACGACCTTTCTTTCCGGTGTCATTCTCTTTCAATTCGGCACCGGGCCGATCAAGGGTTTCGCGGTAACGCTTTGCGTCGGCATTTTGACCACTATCATCACCGCGGTTTACCTGACGCGCATCTATTACGATTATCGAATCGCTTCCCGGAAACTCGAGCGCATCAGCATCTGAGAGGCAATGATGGAACTGATCAAGCCGGGAACAAAGTTTCAATTCACGCGTTATCGCAAGATCGCATTTGTACTTTCAACCTTCGTCAACGTCGCAGTGCTGCTGGCGCTGTTTATTAAAGGACCCAATCTCGGGGTCGACTTCGCGGGCGGCACGATGGTTCATCTAAAATTCCCCCAAGCCGTGACCATCGCGGAGATACGCCAGGCGCTCGACCGGATTAACCTCACCGGCGGTGTGGTGCAGGATTTTGGCGAACCGGGCCAGAATGAATTTCTTATCCGTTTGGACAAGACCTCCGTCGAGTTGGGCGCGCTCGGCGAACAAGTTCGCAAGGGGCTTGTTGAGCAGTTCGGGGCGGAGAAGTTTGAGGTGCGCAGGATCGAGTCGGTCGGGCCGCAGATCGGCGAAGAGTTACGCTTCCGCGGCACCATGTCCGTCATCGTCGCAACGATCATGATGGGAATTTATATATGGATCCGATTTGGTTCAGCCTTCGGGTCAAAATTCGGTCTTCTTTTCGGCACCGGCGCCGTCGTCGCTTTAATCCACGATGTTTTAATCACCGTCGGCGCGCTGATGCTGGCAAACTATGAGTTCGATCTCACCGTCGTCGCGGCGCTGTTGACGATCGTCGGGTTTTCGGTCAATGACACCGTGGTCATCTGCGACCGCATCCGTGAAAATCTCCGCAAGATCAAGCGCGAAACACTCGAGAGCATTATCAACATCAGCATCAACGAGACGTTGAGCCGGACGCTGATCACGACCAGTACGGCGTTGATGGTGCTCGCTTCGCTGTATTTCTTAGGCGGCCATGTCATCAAACCGTTCGCCTTTTCACTGTTGGTGGGATTCATCTCCGGTGTCTATTCGACGATCTTTATCGCCAGTCCGGTGATCCTGCTGTGGGAAAAAAGAGCGTTTAAGAAATAGCCGCAGCGCCAGCGCCGAACCCAACTTTCAAAGTGGCTCATGCGCGAGAGCTGAAGGTATGTCTAACTCCGTGATTCGTTCGTCGCTATAGCATCAATGCCGAAGGGTCTGCAGAAACGCTGGGTTGTCAAACAAGTCGATTCACAATCCGTCCTTCGTCAAGCCGATCAGCTCGCGATCTCGCCCTTGCTGGCACGCATTTTAATTTTGCGCGGCTTCACCGATGAGCTTACCGCCCGCCGCTATCTTTCCTCGACTTTGCGCGCCGACCTGCCATCGCCGTTCGAGATGGCCGGGATGGAACCGGCGGTGCGGCGGGTCGTGGCGGCGATCAGAAATCAGGAGCAAATCGCCATCTGGGGCGACTACGACGTAGACGGAACGACCGGCGCATCCGTTCTGGTCTCCTTTCTTCGCGAGATTGGCGCCGAGCCGATTTACTACATACCGCACCGCGTCGAGGAAGGCTATGGCCTCAACGTCGATGGATTGCGCCGGCTCCGAGCACGGGGCGTGGGTCTGGTGGTTACCGTCGATTGCGGCATCTCCAATGCGGAAGAAGTGAGGGCGGCGAGCGAGATGGGACTCGATCTCGTCGTCGTTGATCACCACCAGCCGCCCGACGAGTTGCCTCCGGCCGTGGCCGTGATCAATCCCCATCGCAAGGACTGTCTTTTTCCGGATAAGGGGCTGTGCGCGGCGGGATTGGCCTTTTACCTGGTGATCGGATTACGTGCCAGGCTGCGCGACGAGGGCTGGTTCGGGCGCTCGGCCCATCCTGACATACGCCGCTATCTGGATATCGTGACTCTCGGCACGATTGCGGACATGGTGCCGCTTAGAGGCGTCAATCGTACGTTAATTCGACGCGGGCTGAGTCAGCTTGGCGTTTCGACCCGGCCCGGTGTCGTGGCGCTCAAACAAGTTTCGAGCATTGCCGCCGGCGAAGTTAGCGCCGGTCAAGTCGGTTTTCGCTTGGGGCCGCGTATCAATGCCGCAGGACGGGTCGACTACGGCATCAAAGTTGTCGAGCTATTAACGACGGATTCGCCGGACGTCGCGCTGCGCATCGCCCACGAGCTCGATGCCCACAACAGCGAACGACGCGCCATCGAGGCAGTCGTGCTCGAGCAAGCCATGACGCAAGCGGCCATCGCTATGGAGAGCAGCGCGCGGTATTCGCTGGTGCTTGCCGGCGCGGATTGGCATCCGGGCGTGCTCGGCATCGTCGCCTCGCGCATCGTCGAGAAATACTATCGACCGACCGTGGTCATCGCTCTTAACGGCGGCGCCGGCAAAGGCTCGGCGCGTAGCATTCGCGGCTTTCACATGGTCGAGGGATTTCGCCGCTGCGCCGCCCACCTGGAAAAATTCGGCGGCCACGAATATGCCGGCGGCTTGTCGATCAACGCCGATAGGCTGGAGTTATTCGCCGAATCCTTCGAAACTTGTGCACGGCAAGCGCTCTCACAAGAAGACCTGCTGCCGCTGCTCGAAATGGATGCGCAACTAAACTTCCCGGAGA
>JAICHC010000020.1 GCA_025922795.1 Candidatus Binatia bacterium
CAATGACGATTCTTCAGCTCCCGTAAAGTTTTTGGACAAATCCTTCCTTTTCGATTTCGTCGATCAGGCTCATGTCGATAAATTCCGCCGGTTTTCTTTAAGCAGCGTCGATCGATGCCAGGATATTTTTGATCCCCTCCAGCTCCGTGCGCGGCGAGCGCGACAAGCGCTTGGCGAAGAATTCGTATGTGCCCACGACCGCCTCAGGGTCCGTGACCTGGAGGTGCTTTCTCAGAATCTTGAGGCTTCCTTCCTTATTGGTCTTGACGTAGTGCATGCCTTCGATCTGCCCTTTGATGAAGCCTTTGATCGCGGCGCGGTTCTGTTGCAAGTACGTGCGCGTCACAATGTTCGATGTGTTGGTATAAAGACCGTAATCACCGATGTCGGCGAGCACGTTCATGCCGAGCTTGCGCGCTTGATAGATCTCCGGATACGACTGCACCGTCGCATCGACTTTCTTACTGAGCAGCGCCGCCATACGCGCCGATGTTCCACCGGTTTGGATCATCTTGATATCGCTGGGATCCATTTTCCACGCTTTGACCGCCATCAACACCGCCGCGTCATTGGAACCGCCGAAGCGGTTGATGCCGATCGTCTTGCCGCGGAGCTGGTGCGGCTCTTTGATCTCCGGCCGGGATACGAGCAGCATCGGCAGCTTATTTTCCAAGGTCGCGACGATCACCACCGGCGCGCCGCGCACCGCCCCCAAGATCGCGGAAGACGCGGCCGTTTGCGTCAGCTGAAGGCTGCCCCCGACGAGAGCCTGGATGTTCGGCGAACCGGCTTGAATCAAAATAATTTCCAGATCAACGCCATGTTTCTTGCTAAACCCCAATTCCTTATTGACCCAGAGCGGAAGCTGATAGCCGGCAGTGCCGCCATAGCTCACGAGAAAGCGTCCCTCGGCGCACCAGCCGACCTGGGCTGGGACTGCGAACGCAATAAGCATACAAGTCAGCCGGACAAGAGTTGGGGCAATCCCGAAGAGCTTTTGATAGCGTCGAGTCATGGTTTCACCTCTCGATATCATTTCCGTTGATCCTTCGATTCATCCCCCGTCGGAGTCAACCGCGGGAACAGTCGCAACGCATTTTCCTCTTCAACGGCGGAGCGCGATACGGCGTCAAACCCGTCGTAATGTTCCCAATGATCGATTTCTTCTTTCAGCCGTTTGCCGTAAACAAAAGGCAGATCCGAGCCCCAAAGTATGTGGGTCGCGTCAGCGAGTTCTTGCAAAGAACGGAGCGCAAATGCGGAGGTAGTGCTGGCAATCTCGTAGTAAAGCGCGCGCAACGCCGGGATGACATCGGTGACGCCTTGAGCATCGCGGTGTCCCTCCATCATGGCGATTCGTTGCGCCAGAAACGGCACGGCGCCGCCGCCGTGAGCGACGATGAAACGGATATTCGGACACCGTTTAAATGTACCGGAATAGGCTAGGTTGACGATCGCCCGGGTGGTGTCGAACACGTATTCGACGACGAAAGGCGGCGCGTGTAGATGCGAGTGCTCCGGCGCCACGCAGTGAGTCGGGTGAATGAACGCTACGGCTTGACGCCGATTCAGCTCGTCGAAAACAGGCTCGAATAGCGGATCACCCAGATACCGCCCGCTGACGCTGGAAAAAAGTCCGATGCCATCGAGACGCAAAGCGTTGAGCGCATAAGATATTTCCTCTAAAGCTCCGTCGACATCGGGCAGCTGCAATAGAGCAAAGGCGCCGAGGCGGGCTTGATTATCACCCACCCTCCGCGCTTGGAATTCATTGCAGGCGCGCGCCACCTCACGCAAGCGGTGAAGATTCTTTAGCAGCACGCGCGGCGTAAGCGACGTGATCGCCGCGCGAATATGCCAGCTGTCCATGGAGCGGAGCTGTTCTTCGCTGGCCGGAAGCCTGACCGGCATGGAATCGTCGGCAAACTCCGGCGGGACAACGTGATGGTGCACGTCGATGCGCCAGTTCTCCGGGCCCGTACGATTCATTGCCTGGTTCGATTATTAGCCGTCGTCAACAATCCTGCGACATTCCTCTGCACGTGCGGCCAAACGTATTTGATCGTCCACGCTCCTGTCAACATAAACCGTGGGGTTCCCGGTTCGGTAATCGCCAAAGTTGCCTATGGACATCCTCTCCGGCTTGAAGTATTCGAGGCGTGTATCGACCCTACGGAGATTCAAAGAGTAAACACGCCATGGTCGGCGCGATCGTCGGCAGAAAGGAAATCGCCGGCGTGCAAGATCTCAAAGGCAAGCGGCTCGGCATCGACCGCATCGGTTCGAATCCGGATATGTACACACAAGCCGCGCTCGCGCGTTTTCAAATCGATCCGTTAAAAGACTTGAGTTATGTGCAGATGGGCAGCACGACCCAAGGGATCCCTGCTCTGAAGGCGGGCTCCGTCGACGCTTTTACGACCACGCCGCCCTATGATCTTTTTGCCCAGAGATTGGGCTTTAAAGTGATTTGGATATCACGGCGCTGAAAATTCCGTTTGCCGCCACCGTGCTGCTGTCGACGCGGCCGACCGTCGCCCGCAAACAGGCGGAGATCGCCAAGTTCACTCGCGCCTACGCCGAAGCGATTCATACTTTCCTGACCCAGCCGGAAGTTGCCGCCAAGGTCGTGCAGAAATACACCAAGATCGAAGACCAGGAAATACTCGGCCATTCGATGGCGGCTGAGGGAAAAACGATGGAGCCGTCCCTCCAAGTCGACCCCAAAGGAATCGAGCTCATTGTGGGATTGATCAGAAAAACCGTGCCCCAGGCAGCGGCGGCCAAAGCCGGCGAGTTTTACGATCCGCGCTTTTTCACCGAGCTGCGAGACAGCGGATTTCTAAAACGGCTGAAGAGGGAAAAATCTTAAAGACGCAGGCGTCACGAAGCACAAAAGCGCGCGAAAAGACACAAGGCCGGACCGCTCTACGGCCCGGCCTCATTATCGGCTAACGAAAATGCTAACGGGATTGCAGGACCTGGCCAGCCAAATTGGTTACTTTATCAACCTTGATGACGACAGCTGAGCCTTTGCGCTCAGGGTCCTTGTCCAGCTCCGGGGCGACAGTGCGCGCCATGACCTGATCCCTAACCGGTCCCGAGTCATGGACAGTCGCAACCCCGTGAAAGCGGAAATTAATCCCCACCTTGGGATCACGAAATAGCACCACGACCTTTGGGTTGGCCAGCACGTTTTTCAAATGCTGCCGCCGGGTGCGTTCCCAATAGGCCAGGGACTCGTCATCAAAGATCATCATACTACCCTTGTAGCCGATATCGGGCTCGCCGTCCGGTGAAGCCGTAGCGAGTATGCACGGACATCCGTTGGCCAGCGCCTTATCAACTACTTCCCGCATCTGATCTAGAAGTTTAATCATGGGCGGATCGTAGAAAAGCTTGCGATTGTTGTCAAGACCAAAAAACCTCGCGTTCACTGGCTCGTCTCAAATTGGCGAAAGTTTCAACAGCCTTTTCGCGTTACCTTTAAGAATTGCCTGTTTCTCGGTTTCCGAGCAGGCTAGTGCTTTGACTTTGTCGACGCATTCCCAGTCGCCGAGAATGTACGGAAAGTCGGTGCCAAGCAGTAAATGCTCAGCGCCAACTTTGCGGCGCAGAAACTCTAGAGTTTCCACGTCGTAGACGAGCGTGTCGAAGTACAAGTTCTTGAGATAGGCGCTAGGTACCGAGGCGCACTTGGGCGCGCTGAGCCGATCGGCGCGCCGGGTCGCCTGTTTGCCGGTGAGAAATTCTCGATCGAAGCGGCTCACGTGGTACGGAAAAAATCCGCCACCATGGCAGGTGCAGAGTTTTAAATCGGGAAAGCGGTCGAAGACGCCGCTATAAACAAGGATGCCCAGTGAAAATGTCGTGTCGGCGGGGTTGCCACACACCAAACGCAAGCCGTAGGAGCCCATCAGCTCGGTTCCCGCCGGGTTGTCCGGATGCATGAAGACCAGCACATCCAACTCCTGAGCTTTCGACCAGAAAGGATCAAAGTCTTCACTGTCGTAATAACGATGATTGACATTGGTAGCGATGTAGGCGCCGCGAAAACGGAGCTGGGTTACCGCATGCTCTAAAACTTTCGCCGCGCGAGCAGGCTCCTGAATCGGCACCGCCGCCATCGCCGTGAAACGATCGGGATATTGCTTCACAAACTCGGCGACGCATTGATTATAGACGCAGCACCAGGTCTCAGACTGTTCGCCTCTCAAATCATAGCCCACCAGCTGCGTGCTCGGATCGAGCGCCGCGAGCCCAATCTCGCCCTTGTCCATCATTTGCAGCCGCGGCTCCACATCCGTCAATCCGGCAACAACGGATACTTGGGACCGCCGTTGAAGGAAAAACAAAAAGTTCCGTCCTGGTCTTCCGATAACTCGACGCCGAGCGCTTTACCGTGACGCCGTGCCTCCTCAATCACCTGCTCGGGAACGTAGTGGTGATGAATATCGATCGCATCCATGGCGCTTCTATTGCTCACCACTGAGAGAGATTCCTTCGAATCTCGGCGGCCCTGATCGTTATGACCAAGATCGTCAGGCGACCAGCCGATGGCTCGGGTTTGTCCGCCGCGGGCTTCCGGGTCCGGCGCAGCCACGGCGCCTCCCCCATACACGCGTTTTCTATTTATCAAGCAGGCCGCTCTTCTGCAGCTCGACCATGTAGCGCCGGTCGATCATGTCGGCCGGCTTGATCGCTTTTGCGCGTGGATCGGCCGGCGCGATTTCATCGAGCGAAGCCTGCAGGGCCGACTCGGCGACATCGAGCCGCCGCTCGAGCGCCCGAATCTCCGATTGGTACCCCGCATCGAGAATTTTCGTGTCGTTGATCCGCAGATATTTGCCGAGCACTTTGTAGACGAAAGGTTTATCGGTGTGGAGAATCTTCGCCGACTCGGCCATCACGCGCATAAATTTGCCGATCACGGGACCGCGCTTGGCAATGTTGGAGCGCAAGGTGACGATTTGCGTAGCCCCGTAGGGAATGCGCAGGTCCGATCCAGGGCATCGACTGTGACATGACCTGAGCCGAGTGCAGACCGATCAGCCGGTCCGCCGCGACCACTTGGCCGGGAACGAATACCAGCCATCCAAGTATGAACGACGCCCGCGCGAGGGCGCGTAGCAAACTGCGCAGGTTGATAGGCATAGTTTTTCTCCTCTGCTGGTTTGTCACAAATAGCGATCTTCGGACTTAAGCAACTGCGTAATCCTGTTGGTGAGATCCTTCTTAGACACTTTGCCGAATGGCGACAAAGGAAATTCTTCGACGATTTCCAAACGCTCCGGCAGCTTATGTTTGGCAATTTCCTGGTGCATGAGAAACAGAACAAGCTCTGATAGATCGAGTGAATGACCACGGTGCAAAATAACGTAGGCGCACATGCGTTCACCGAGAATCGGATCGGGCATCGGCACGCAGGCGACGTTCTGCACCGCCGGATGAGTCAGGATCAAATTTTCGATTTCCTCCGCGCTGATCTTCTCGCCGCCGCGGTTGATGAGATCCTTCTTCCGCCCCTCGACCAAGTAGTTGCCCGACGGATGGCACCGCATCAGGTCGCCGGAGCGATAAAAACCGTCCGAGGTAAACGCCCGGGAATTATATTCCGGAACGCCGAAATAGCCGCGCAGCGTGTAGGGCCCGCGAGCGAGAAGCTCACCGACTTCGCCCTCCGCCACTTCATTGTCATTGTCATCTACGAGCCGCACTTCATCGTCGGGGCTGAGCGGTCTCCCGACGGTTTCCATCCGCACCTCTTCCGGATCATCGAAGCGCACGAACATCAGCATGCCTTCTGCCATGCCGAAATTTTCTTGCACGGTGACGCTCGGAATCAATTCTTTAGTGCGACGGCGCACCTCAGGCTGGAGCCGCTGGCCGCCGCTCTGAATCACTCGCAGCGACGACAGATCGAACTTTGCCAGCATGGGATCATTGATCAAGCGAATCAGCAGGGCAGGAACAACTGCGATATGAGAGACGCGATGCCCTGCGATCAACGCAAAAACATCGTCGCTTCGCGTCGAGTTCGACAACACCATCGTACCGCCATGGAGAAGATAGCCTTGCAACCCCGGGCAAGCGAGCGGCAGATTGTGCGCCAAAGGCAACACGGCGAGAAAAATGCTTTTCTCCGAGACACCGGTTACGGCTGAAGCGATTTTCGAATTATAAACGTAGTCGTTGTGCGTGCGCGGGATCAGCTTGGGAATCCCGGTCGTGCCGCCCGATAGTTGAAACACCGCCGGATCTTCGGGATCGATGCTGATTTTTTCGAGATCGGCCGGCGTGCGTCGGTTGGGCTTTTCGATCAATTCGCGAAGCGAAAGAAAGCCTTGCGGTGCCTCGCCCAAAATGATCCCCAAACGTAGCGCCCGATTCGATTGGCGAATACGGTCGACCAGCCCGCAATACTCGAAATCCCGGGCTCGACCGGGCGTGACGCAAGCAACCGCGCCGGAAAGTTCGGCGAACTGGCTCATCTCGTGATAGCGATGCGTCGGCAGGGCCAAGATTGGAATGCAACCGATTTTTTGCAGAGCGAAGTAAAGGTAGACGAACTCGACGACGTTCGGCAGCTGAATTACCACGCGATCGAGCGGCTGGAGACCTTCGTCCAAAAGATTCAGCGCGAGTCGGGTGGCGCGTTGGTCGAGTTCGCCGTAGGTCACCGACTGTGCACCGTCAATGATCGCGACTCGCCCGGCGTACCGTTTAAAGGCGTGATTGAAAGCATCTCGCAGGGACCGGTCTTCCCAATATCCCTTGGCGCGGTAACGCGCAGCGAACTCCGGAGGATAGCGCACGACACCCTCAAGCATTCTTTGGCCTCGCTTTGCTCGGCCCGTTCAAGACGTTCAATCCGACCGAAAACGGCTGGAACGGCTGGAACGATTTGAACCGTTGGAACGCGCCCATCCGACTAAGTGGTGCTCGAAAACCCGCCATCGACAATAATGATCTCGCCGGTCACGAAGCGATTATGCAAAATCAAGCTCAGCATGCTGTCGGCGACGTCGTTCTCGGTACAACAACGCTTGAGCGGCGTGTATTTGGCGCGGCGCGCCATCAACCCGTCGTAATTTTCCGCCAGCGTTCTCTTCATCCACTCCCCTTCGATCCAGCCGGGCGCGACCGCGTTGACGCGAATCTCCGGGCCGAGCGCGTTGGCCAGGGTCTTGGTTAAGTTGGCGACCGCCGCTTTGCTTGCCGCGTATGGCAAAGGCTGCGCGCTCGGGCGCAGGCCGGCGATGCTGCACGTGTTGACGATGCAGCCGTTGGACGATTTTTTGAGCAATGGCGCCGCGGCGCGCGTCACGAGAAAAACTCCCAACACGTTGACCGAGAAGACGCGGTTCCAGGCTTCGACGGTCATGGCGTCGAAATTCTTGGGCTCGACATCGACCGTGGTACCGGCGTTGTTGATCAAAACGTCGAGCCGGCCGAATGCTTTTTCCACCTCCGCGAGCATGGCGCGCACGCTGGCCTCATCGCTGACGTCGCAGCGGTGAAGCAGCACGCGTGCGCCCGCCGCTTCGGCCGCGCGCGCGGTTAGTTTCGCCGCGTCTTCGCTCCGGCTGTAATTGACGATAACATCGTAACCGCTCTTGGCGAGCGCGATCGCTGCGCTCCGGCCGATTCCGGTAGACGCGCCGGTGACAAGCGCCGCAGGTTTAGAGTTGTTCATGTTCGCGCCTCGCCGTATTAGCACTCCCCAAGCGGCTCAAACATTCTGTGCCGCACAAGTGAAACGAAGTATCGGAGTATCGGGGTATTGGCGTGTTGCTTTTCCGCCCATTACTCCAATACTCCATAACTCCAGTAATCCAACTAGCTTTTTCAGCAACCGGTTACGGCAGGTTGAGGAGCCGCGACGCGTTGCCGCGTTCGATCTTCGCGCGGTCCTCCGAAGACAGTCCGACTTTATCCAGCTGGGGAATCGTATAGCCCAAGCCGATTTCCGGCGGGGAGATCGGATAATCGCCGCCGAGCACGATCCGTTCGGCACCCATGCAATCGAGCGCGCAGCGGATCGCCGAGGCGTCCGCGGTATGCGTATCGACGTAGAAAGCTTGGCAGTATTCGACCACCCGCCGCCGCAAATAGTCGGGCAGGGGCCGTTTCTCCTGCTCGTAAACGCGCCGTTCGAAGAAAAATTGTTGATCGAAACGGCCCATGGTGAACGGCAGAAAACCGCCGAGCTGGCAGAACACGAATTTTACACCCCACCAGCGGTCGAAGACATTGGCGGTAATCATCTTGATCAGGCAAAGCATGTCGTCGAGCAGAAATCCGACGCCGCTGTTGAGATAACGATTGTTGAGTCCGAGCGCTTGCTGCCACGCCGCCGGCACCTGGCCGGGATGGACCCAGAGGGGCATGTTCCAGGATTTGGCGCGCTCGAAGATCGGCTCATAGACAGGATCGTCGAGAGCACGCCCATCGAGGTTGGTCGAGAGAGAGATACCGAAGAGCCCGAGTCTTTCCACCGCGCGATCAAGCTCCGCGAGCGCCGCTTCCCCGCCGAATGGGTCCACCGCCGCGGCCGCTATAAAACGGCCGGGCGCGACCCGCGCCGCCTCCGCGATATAGTCATTGACCCGCTTGACGACTTCTTCCATCGGCAATTTGCCCGCGCGCGCCGCAGGGACCAAGAGATTGCCGTAGTTGATCACTTCTTTCTCGACGCCGAAGCGATCCATTAATGTGAGATGCTTTTCCAACGAGCTGAAACCTTCGTCGGCATAAAGACTACGCCCGAGATAACTCCCCGCCGCAAACTCGCGAAGCGCATCCAATATCGTCGGCGGCAGGCAATGGGCGTGGCAATCAATCAGGTTCATAAAAACCTCTCAGCGGCTAAGCGACCCTGGCAGCCGCAAACGCTAACACCGGGCCGTCGGATCTGTCAATCAATCTGAGCTGCCGGGCTGCTCGAGAAGATCTCAAGGCGCGCAGCTGATCGCGTCCGTGAGGAGTGGCACTTGACCCGTGCGCACACGATCACGGATCACGAACACGGACCGAGCAAAACGATCCGCCGGTGACGATTTTCAGCGCCTGCTACTGAAACCAGGAGAGAATCAAAACCAGCGCCGCGCCGGCGAGCATGCCGGTCACGGCACTCTTAGTTTTGTACGCGATGTAGATGGTGAGCGCCAGCGCGATCGCGCGCCGCGGCGCTGCCGCGGCTTCGACGCGCCCTGCGGACATGAATAAAGTAACCGAAATAATGCTGCAGATAAAACCGTAAGAGAGATAGCGCAACCAACGATCCCACGCCTCGGGGAATGTTTGGCCGACAAAAAACAACTGCGGCACGGCGCGGACGGCCAAAGCCATCAGCCCCATGATTAAAATTATTTGGAGGCGTGTAATTTCCATTGTTCCCATCCCCAACCGAGTGTGGCTACCACAATCGCGGTCGCGAGCCATCCCCAGGCCGGACTGGCGAACGCTCCCGGCAATGCCGTGATCAGACTGCCGAGACATATCAGCGCCATCGCCCGACCTTTCATTTCGACGACCAACAACCCGGCAAAATAGCCGGGCAAAATGAATTTGAGCGCTTCCTCGAAACCAGGCGGAAAGCCGAAGGCCGCGATGAATCCTCCGGCCGTTCCGGTGACCCAGACCATGAAGCTGGTTACACCGACACCGAGAAAAAAAGCGATGTTGCCGTAACCTTCCATGGTTTGCGCGTTCAGAGAGTTTGCCGCAAGCGCAACTCGATCTTTTTGGAATTGCATGTAGGGGACGATGAAGCTGCTGGCGCTAATCACGTGCGAAGCCACGAGCAACTGCCACCATTTCAGGCCGCGAAAAAACGGCGCCAACGCCGTGCTCATCGGCAGGAAACGCAAGTTCATGAGAAAACCGGCGACCAGAACTTGCAGCGCGGATTTGCCTTCGGCGAGAGGGCCGAGCACGGCGAATTGCGCCGGCCCGGAGTAGACCCAAGCCGACATCAGCACGACTTCTCCGAGAGAAAGGCCGTGATCTTGCGCCGCGATTCCCCATGCAAGAGAAGAAGGCACGAACGCGATCCAGATCGGGATCGCCGCTTTCACCCCCTGACGAAAACGAATCGCGAACATCACTCTCCTTCAACAAACTGTCTTACGATGTCATCTTGAGAGCCAAGCCGAAGGATCTGTTTCGCGCAAGCCGCTGGAACTGCCGAGCGGCTTCGCTTTTGCTCCAACATGACAGACGTCAAATCTGCGGGATATTGGATTCAGCACGAAGTCAGGGATATCGCGAAGTTAAAAAATCGATTCTTCGTGAGCTTCGTGCGTTTTCTGGTGAGGTTTATATTGCCTCGGTGCGGCCAGCGCCGCTTCGGCTTGGGTCGTAAGTCCGTCGTTGCTATTCGACCTTGTAGCCCAGCTCCTTGGCCACCTCGCGCGCAATGCGAGCCTCGGCGATTTCCTCGAAAGCGATTTTTTTGCCGGTAAACTGACCCAGCATCTGCAATGACTTGACGATCTGCTCGATTCCATCCCGGCTCGGCACGCCGTTGCCCGCGGCGCCGCGGCGATTGTCGTCGAACATCGCTTCGGCGACTTCTCGATCCACCCGGATCGTGCGCATGATCAAATCGATGCTTTTTTCCTTCGACTCCAACAGCGTTCGTTTGGCCGTTTGCAAGGAACGGATCACGTTCTTGAGCTCGCTGGCACGGTTTTGGATCGCGGCATTCGAAGCGGTGAGCCCGCCGAGCGGCATTTGCACGTAGTCGCCGATTTCCAATAGCGGCCGAAATCCTTTTTTCTTGGCGTGGTAGTTCAACGGCGAATTGAGCTGCGCCGCTTCGATCGTTCCGCTTTCCAGACCGCTCATGAGCTGCGCTGCGCCCAAGGCGACAACGGTGAAATTCTTATAGTTCTCGCCGACCGCTTCCAACGCAATGCGCAGCGCCACGTCCGACGTGCCGCCCAGGCCTGTAAGGCCGATGCGCTTGCCGTGCAACTCCTTCAGCGATTTAAATTCAGGCCGGGCAAGAACGGTATAGATCAGCGACTCCGAAGCAAACCATACGGCTTTCGAGGGCAAACCCCTGAGCGTCGCCGCCACCGAGTTGGGGCCCACTCCGGCGACATAGTGGATATCACCGCTGGCCAAAGCCGAATTGGCCGCCTGCGAGCGCATCTGGATGCTTTCGACATCAAGACCGTTTTGCTCGAAGATCTTCCACTGCTGCGCGGCGAACAACGCCAGACAACAGATGGAGATATTGGGATAGGAAATACGGATCTTGGTTTTGGCTTGTTGGGCCGATGCTCGATCTGCCAGGGCCGACGAGAAAAATAGCATCCCGATGATCGCTGCGACCAGAGACTTCTGCCAGTAATTGTTCTTGTTCATCGAGAGGCCCTCCGAGTCTTGAAACGAAATTTAAGCTGCCCTTAGCAACGCAAATGCAATCCGTGTAGGGGCAGACCTGTGTGTCTGCCCTCTCGGACGGCCGGCCACGCAAGACCGCCCGGACGTCGTCAATTCGTCCCGGAACGCGCCTCGATATCGCCGGCGCTATTGGTCATCTGCCGCCTTAATTCGATAGTCGCACCGACATCGAGCACAAACTTCCGTCCGCTCTGGTTAATCACCACGCCGTAATCGCGTCGCGCCGTTTCCAATGAAACATAGCCCGAACGCACGTCCGCGAGCACGCGCTCAGGGTCGCGTTCCAGCGGCTGCCAAAAACCGCCGCCGCCCCCCACTTCGACGAGAAAACCGTCGTCGACATCGAGCGTGACATGTCCGATGGTTTTTCCGGTCGGCAGGCGCTCGATAGAACCGTCCTTACCTACGATGCTAAAACGATTGGCCTGCGCATCTCTACCGCCATGCAGGCCCCACGGAGCGCATTGCGTTCGTTCCATCGCCGACAGCACGCTGCCAGGGGCGAGCATGCGCACTTCCTGCGCCACGCCGAGTCCGCCGCGAAATTTTCCCGGACCACCGGAGTCTTGGCGCAAGCTTCGATAGGAAATAAAAATCGGCCCTTTGCCCTCGCCCGCTTCGACCGGAGTGTTATGGGTATCGCCGTCGTTGATGCAGAAAGTCGCGTTCTGGCCATCGCGATCGTGCAAAGCACCCCAACCGCCGCCCGAAAGCGTCGATGGAAAATGAAACGCCCGGCCGGTTTTCGGATCCATGCCGAAAGTGCGCGGCGCCGCTAAATCGGCATGATGGCCGGCGAGCACGTTGTCGGGACAAGCCGGCGCCAGCGCTTTGAAAATCGTATCGGCCACCGTCATCGGCACGGTCATCCAAGTGCGCACCGGCGCTGGCTTGGTTGCGCTGACGACACGTCCCGGCGGAAGGATAATGTTGAGCGGCCGGAACGAGCCTTCGTTGATCGGCAAGAACAACGGCGTCGTTAGAAATTTAAACGCGACTTCGGATGCCGACCGCCCCGCCGTAGAACCCGAGTTGTACGGTCCCGCAACCTGCGGGCTCACGCCGCTCAGATCCACCGTC